>CAZPHK010000171.1:0-2237 GCA_964586015.1 uncultured Acidobacteriota bacterium
CGAGATATTGCATGGCGACCTGCGTTGCCTCTATCTGGCCTGGCTCCTCTGCGTAAAAAACGGGGAGGTTGACGACGATGAACCGGAACCGTACATCCCTCCCAATCTCCATAAACTCAGCGCGTCCGAAAGCAGTTTTGCCGACTTCCTTGGAATCGACAGCGACTTGATTGAAGTGGCGGCGCGTGCAAGTTCGAAGGCTACAGAAGATACAGTAAATCGCAAGAAACTCGAATCCTGGGTTCGCGAGCTTCCCGAGGATGAAAAGGATACGCTGCTTTTGCGTTTGCTTGACGATGATCCTCAGCTCGGGACGGAACTGCGGACCAGATTTGCGAAACAGACGCAATCAGGCAAGCAATTGGGACACGCTTCAAAATCCGAAGATCGTCGGACGGCGGGCGAATTGCTCCTGGCGGCAGACGAATTGGCCGACGAGAAAAAACGTCGGGCCGCAGAAAGGGCTGCTGCCGAGAAGAAGCGGATCAAGAAAGAAAAGGCGGCCACCCGCGCAAAATACCTCGACGATCTTGCCCAGAAGAAGGATAAGGTCTGGCGGAAGGTCCATGATCTGATCTCTACCAAACAGCCGGCGAGATACGATGAAGCCGTCAAATTGCTTATCGACTTGCGCGATCTTGCAGCGCACCAGGGCGACACCCAAAGCTTCCAGGTGCGCCATCGTGAACTCTGCGAAAAGAATGCAAAGAAGCCAAGCCTGCTTCGCAGAATGGAAAAGAGTGGATTGTAGATGCCAGTTTCTGATTTGAGAGGAAGTACGGATGTGCGCTGCGATGGGTAATGAGGAATATAGTCCCGCTATAAAACAGGAAATTGAGCGATATCTTCAAACGGGAGATTATGACCAGTATTACCGGGCATGGCCGGAAGGAGGAATACTTCATCGTGCACAGATGATGGAGGCAGTCCTCCGGAAGGAGCTGATTGCCAGGACCAGGCATTGCGCTCGGGAAGCATCGAAACCTCTAACCATCCCGGAGATGGATTTCATGGCTTTGACACGGACCAAGGTCGTACCTATGGTCCATGGTCTATTCCCACAGGCAGAACACGAGGTCGTTGTTGGCGTCCTTGAGAAATCGGTTGTCTTTCTGACGCCGGACAGCATTGCAGGGATCCTCGAGAAAGCCGGTTTTCTAAATACGGCATGGGATCTCGCCAATCTTTATCTTACGAGCATTGGGGCGCCGTGTCTGAGCGAAGAGGCAATGCGGCTTGCGGGATTAAGCGAGGAGACGACTTGCTTCGTTTCGATGGGATATTTTTCTCAGAAAGATCGATTTGCCGACTTCATCGTGCACGAAGCCGCTCACATATTCCATAACTGCAAGCGCGAAACAATCGGTTTGCCCCATACCCGCACCCGTGAATGGCTGCTGGAAATCGACTACAGAAAAAGAGAAACCTTCGCCTATGCCTGCGAAGCATACAGCCGAATTCTCGAATTAAGCCGTACAGGAGCACAGCGAAAAGCCCTGCTGAAGGAATACGAAGCCAATTCATTCATTGGGGATGAGAGAGTTGATGATGGGGAGATCGTTGATGTTCTCGCGGAGGCGATTTCGGCGAGAAATGGCTGGAAACGGATACTCAAACGATGTGCGCCCCAACCTCGAAAACCACAATCTAAAACCGTCGGCTGCTCCAGAGCGGAATGATTAATATCCTTCGTCTTTACGCCTCGCCGGTTTGTTTTTCCACCAATTCAAGGTCGCTGACAATTCGGATCAACCGGGCTCCCCAGGCATCGAGTGCCTCCTGTTTTTCCTTGTCGTAGCTGTAGCGGTCGTAGACTCTGGTTACACCCGACTCGACATGGTTCAGGATCTTTGAGACCACAAGCCGGGGAATCCCCATGCCCGCCATTATGCTTGCCGCCGTGCGCCGGAAATCGTGTGCCCGGAAGGAGACATTCGAATTCTTGCGAACCCGCTGCGCAAGTTTCTGGACTTCGTAAACATGCCTGGTTCTGTCGGAAGGATTGGGAAAGATCCATTCGCTGCGGGTTCGTTCGGCTTTTTCATCCTGAGCTTCCGTAACCAATCGGACAAGATCGAGGACCCTCTGTGCCTGCGGCGAAAGCGGCACCCTGTGGCTGAGCTTGTTCTTTGAAAACTCTGCCGGAATTGTCCACCAGTCCCCTTCGATATCCTTCCAGCGCATTGCACACACCTCGCCCCCACGTTGGGCTGTCAATAGTCGAAGCCTGAATGTCG
>CAZPHK010000171.1:2247-3315 GCA_964586015.1 uncultured Acidobacteriota bacterium
CGAGGTCGAGAGCTTTCCAGATTGCCTTGATCTCATCTTCCGTCAGAACACGATCCCGTTGCTGCTCCGATCCCGGTCGAGGGATCGCAGTGACCGGATTGAATTCCACCAGGTCTTTTGACAGCGCCCAGTTGTACATCTTCCGGATATAAGCGAGACACCGGTTCGCCATCACCGGCCGGGTCTTTGCCATGCCGTCGAGGTAGTCACGCACCGCGGCCCGCTTCAACTCACGTGCTTTGATTTTCCCGAACTGCGGCAGAAGGTATTGATCGAAGGACCGCTGCACCTCGTAAGCCGAGCGCAGCTTCTCGACATGCTCTTTCAGGAACTGCTTCGCCAGCATCTCGAACGTAAAGCCCTCGATGCGTCGTGCGACCTCGGCTTCCTCTCGTCGCTCATGTTCCTCTGCCGGATCAATACCGTGCCGGACGAGCTCGAGTGCATCTTTTGCCCGGTCACGGGCGGTTGCCAGTTCCATAACTGGGAATGCCCCAATCGTGTATCGCCGTCGCAGCCCTCCAATTCGATACATGACAGAGAATGTTTTGTCGCCGCCGGGAGTCACCCTTAAAACAAAACCAGGAAGAGAATCATCATAATAATCGACACGAGTTGCCTCAGGCTTAATGCTCTCCAGCTTTCTTACTGTAAAATTGATTACGGGCATATCAAACTTTCAATTCAATAGTAATGACACAAATCCGCCGCCTGCCGAAGCCTTCCAATCCGATCAGCGGAAACACCGCGGCATCTTCTGGGGTTCCACTGGGGTTCCAACCGGCGTTAACTCGGTGAAACTAAGATACTATAACACCGTGAAACATTATGATCCCTTCGGAAGCCTTATAATACAAAGCTTTCAAAGGTTTAGCCAGATTTTTCAAGCGCAGAAATGTTGTTTCTCAGGGTTGCTAAGTCGTGCAGAATGTACGCTATTTGCTGATTCGTAATCAGTAGGTCCGCGGTTCAAATCCGCGCGCTGGCTCCAATAGAATCAATAGCTTACAAATATCTATACAATTCGTAGTAATCCATTTTAAATATTTGGTTCCATATCGGTTCCAT
>CAZPHK010000171.1:3415-9922 GCA_964586015.1 uncultured Acidobacteriota bacterium
GGTTCCATATCGGTTCCATCTGGATAAATTCCGAGCATTCTTTCTACCTACCAGTATCATACCGGACTCTTCCCTTCACACAATATTCATTCCGAGTACCTGATGTCTCCATAAAGCCGGATTAGTTGTTCACAACTTTAGACTCCAAACTTTTCCCAAATTCCAAACCAGTCTTTACCAAATCCGGACAATCTTATTGCCAGTTCCGGAATACCCAAGTGTCTGTTGATTGTCCTGGAATCAATTTCTGCATTTTAACGCAGCAAAGTAGCAAATAGCATTACACGCTTCAGTTCCTTTCCTTTATTTTATTGCGGGATAAATCAAGCAGTAGTATTTTTGTGAAAACGTTCAAGAAACATAACATTTCTGAGACGCAATGATATACTGCCTTGCAAATCAACCATGTGGATAAGAGGAACACCTATGCATAAAATTGCAGCTGTTTTAGTCGCGATCGTCCTCAGTGCGTCGGTGGCAACGGGCCCTTCACCTATTCCCTTCGCCAACGCCGCGTCGGACATCCAATACGAGGTCCTTAGCCCGTGGGCGGAAAGCGATTTGATACCGCCGAGGGGGATCTCGTCGCGCCTGGAGACTCTGGCCGGCAAGAAAATTGGGCTGTTCATCAACACGAAACGCGCCGCCAAACCTATGGCGGAAGCGATAGCGAACAGACTGAAGGAGAAATTTCCCACTTCTGAGACCAGCCTTTTTGCATCCCCCCTGTCGACTGTTATTTTGAAAGACTCGAAAGACCGGGATCAATTTGTCGCCTGGGTGAAGAGTGTGAACGCGGTGATCCTTCTGGTCGGGGACTGAGGGTCCTGCACAAAGTACCTCGCGTACAACGGAGTATCCGTCGAGGACTTTGGCACACCGGTCGTGGTACTGGTGAATCGCGGTTTCGTTAAGGACGCCCAAGCGGGCGCATCTGTCAAGGGAATGCCCGGCCTGAGAATCCTGGGGGAATCTGTGGCTTGTGAATCCACCGTAGCCGCGGATATAGAATCCGGCGTAGCTGCAGCTATGCCGGAAATTATTGCCGCATTGACTAAACCGCTCACAGCGGAGGAGAAATCGCCGAAGCCGAAAGCGGAAAAGCCTCCCCGAATAATATTCAAGGGGAATCAACAGGAGGTGAACCATTTCTTTTACGCCAAGGGCTGGACTGACGGTCTGCCGATTGTGCCCCCGACCGAAAAAGCAGTCGCGGAAATGCTGGCCGGGACGGACCTGCCGCCCGATCAGGTGGTGGCCATGATGGTACCGAAGTTAGGCAAGGCCACTGTCGAGAAAATCGCCGTAAACGCGGTCATGGCCGGCGCCCTTCCTACTTACATGCCGGTGCTGATAGCGGCGGTGCAAGCCTTGGCGGATAAGCAAACCAGGTTCGACGTCTTTCAGACAAGCACGGGCTCGTGGGCCCCTTTCTTCGCCATCAACGGCCCAATACGCAACGAGATCAACATCAATTGCGGCACGGGCGTTTTCAGTCCCGGGAATATGGCCAATGCCGTCATTGGACGCGCCGTCGGCTTGATGGTCAAGAACATCGCCGGAGTGAGAAAAGGCATCGAGGACATGGGGGTCCTGGGCAATCCCGCCAAATACAGCCTTGTAGTCGGTGAGTATGAAGAGGAAAGCCCATGGGAACCTCTGCATGTGGAGCGCGGCCTTAAAAAAGAGGACAGTGCGCTGACCGTATTTTTCCCCAATAGCTATACGCAAACCATCCCCAGTCAGACGAGCGCTCAGGGAATAGCCGAAAGACTCGCGAGCTTGGGTCCTAACGCGCTTTCCTGCCTGATGATAATCCCTGATCATGCTCACATTCTTGCAAGCGAAGGATGGTCGAAGAAGAGGCTCAAGGAGTTCATCTTGAAAAACGCGCCCCGAGGTGAATTTCGCACGCCGCTCAAGGACGAGGATTTTATCGTTGTTGTCGGCGGCGGGTCTGGTGTCTGGATGGCGGCGTTTAAGAGCTCTGGAGGTTTCGAGAACGGCTTCGTCACCAAAAAGATCGAATTCCCCCGCAATTGGGATAAGCTTGTGGCAAAGTATAAAGCCCTTGTCCCCAATTACGAGAATTACTAGAGATCTGAGCGGTATCTTGCCCGATGCCGGAGCTTCGAGTCTTGGCACCTTAGCGTACGGATTAAGCTTTAAGGCGCCAGGGCTCGAAGACGGTTTGCAGAAACTCATCGGTTTTGGGGTTTAGGAAAGGCAGGAATTATCAGGGAGAGTGCGCAATGTCGAAAGAGGAAAAAAAACAAAGAACCCAGGGATGTGAGAAAACAGGATTGGGCCCGATATCCCGCCGGGAATTTGCCGCCAGTTCTGTAGCCATCCTCGGCACAGGCGCCGGCGCCAATGTGGTCGCCGCCGTTCCTCAAGCAGCGAATCGAGCCGGCACCGCCGCTGCGAGCACGGTCGCGCTGGCCGCCTCGGCAACTGCTCAAACGATAAAGATCACCGTGAACAAGCATGAGTATGAGCTTCAGGTTGAGCCGGAGTGGGTGCTGCGCGATGTGCTTCGCGATCACCTTGGCTTGTTGTCAATCAAGGATATGTGCAACGGTTATGGAGCCTGCGGGTCATGCACCGTAATTATGAATGGGCGGCCGGTGCTTTCCTGCATGACGTTTGCGGAGGATTGCGACGGCATGACAATAGAAACGGCGGAGAGTGTCGCCATCAACAATCCTCAACTCATCGAGGCGTACGTCCTGAATCATTGCATGCAGTGCGGCTACTGCACGCCGGGATTTTTGGTGACAGCCAAAGCGCTGTTGGATCGTATTCCCAAGCCGACGGAGGAAGATATCAGGGACGCGCTGGGAGGCAATATATGCCGATGCGGAACCTACACACAACACATACTGGCTGTTAAGGAAGTCATTGGGAACGCCTAGGGGAGGGTTTATCAATGTACGGTCTAAAAGAGGGAGAACCACTGTATCCGTGGCTTTGGCCGGTACCGGAAAACGCTACAATGATCGGGAAACGCCGCATACCCCGTGTCGATGGTTATGAAAAAGCGAGCGGAAGCGCAGTGTACACCCGGGACATATACCGCCCCGGGATGTTATATGCGAAGTTTCTTCGATCCCCCCACGCTCACGCTAAGATCAAACGCCTGGATACCAGCAAAGCCGAGGCTCTCATCGGAGTAAGAGCGGTACTCCGATATGACGACTCCACGATAACCTGGCCTAAGCTTTCAGGCCAGGCGATTGTCTCCGACACAAACCACTGGTATGAGGGGATGGTCGGAGCCGTCGTGGTAGGCGAAAGTGAAGCCGTAGTCGACCGGGCATTGCGACTGATAGATCTTGAGATGGAAGAGCTGCCGGTCATCCTGGACGTCGAGGAGGCGCTGAAGCCGGACGCTCCGATAATGCGCCCGGACGTGGATCCCAAGTCCAACCGCAGGAACACTTTTCCTCCCGTTTTCAAGTATGGGGATGTTGAAAAAGGGTTTGCGGAGGCCGACAAAGTAATCGAGTGGAAAGCGATTACAGAGCATGACGTGTGGGCCGGAGTAGAGGCGCATGTTGGTGTGGCCGAATGCAGGGGAGAATATGTGGATGTTTGGCAGCACGGTCAGAACTGGCTATATGCGATGAATGGTCTGCGGCCATACGCCCCTCTCAGCAAGATCCATCTTTACCTGCCCTATAATGGAGCGTTTTTTGGAGGTTCGAGTCTTATAGCGGCCCATCATGCGGCTGAGGTGGCCGTGATAGCTGCCAGGCGAACGGAGTGTCCTGTAAAGGTTCTGGACGATGAAAGCCACTTCGTCGGCGGCGACGAGGACGCCCGGTCCCGCTATTATTTTAAAGTAGGATTCAAACTGGATGGTCGTATCACGGCCGTACAACTGAAATGCTACGAAGCCTGGGTTACAGATTCCACTAACAATAAAATATACAAAGGCACCAAAATCCCCAACATATACATTTCGCTTGATTCTGCGGCCTATACAAAACCGTTCGACCAGTGCTTCAAGCATGGCTGTTCGACAGTCAGAGTGACGACCCAGGTATGGGAGCACGTAGCCGGCGAACTGGGGATGGATCCAAGCAAGATTGCCCAGATAAATGACGGTGTCGAAGGCCACGACATGGCATACGTAAACGAACACATCAAAAAACCGCAGGGATTTGACACTTCCAGAGACAGTTGCAAAGAGGTGAATGAATTGGGCAAGAAAATTATGGAGTGGGATAAGAAGTGGCACTTGCCCGGAACCAAAATTCTGCCCAATGGGAAATATCACGGGATGGGCTATGTCTCGACAGTCGAGTGGGCGCATACGGTGGGGACCGGCGGCATGGGCATAAGAGTGAACGCCGATGGAACGGTTGACCTTCTGGCTACGCAATGTGATGGAGGCTGGGCCGGACAGACCGCCTACTCCCAGATTGCGGCAGATGAAATGGGGGTCCGCTTCAAAGATATCCGGTTAAGGCCGTTCGAAGGGCGCGACGGTTTTGTAACGGAGCCGGGCGGCGGTTCCCAAGGGCTGAGCGGAAGTAGCCTCACCACAGTAAGAGCCTCGCGGAAAATGAAGCAGCTGATCCTTGAAAAAGTAACTCAGCCAACCCCCCTGCGCAGAACACTGGGACATCTGATGCCTTCAAGGCCTGCGTTCTTTCCGAATAAAAAGCCTGAAGAATTGGACATCAAGGACAGCGTGGTTTTCGAAAAGGCAAACCCGGAAAACAAAAAGACACTGGCGCAAATCGCCGAGGCCCTGACTTATTACTTGTTTGTCTGGGACTATACCATGGCTCACACGGGGCGTGGCGGCGTGGAACATGAGTATAGCATGGTGAGGCAAGCGCACTTCGTGGAAATAGAAGTGGATCCCGACACAGGAGGGATTGAAATAAAAAAACAGGTAAGCGTGAACGACGGAGGCAAAGTCATAAACCCGGACGCATTCAACGGCCAGCAATATGGCGGGGCTTATATGGGCCTCGGGAGGTCCACCAAAGAAACGCTGTATTTCGACCCCAAAACAGGACTCGCACTCAACGACAATCTCATAGGGTATCCGGTGAATGTGATGAATGACGTCGCATCCATTGATTGCGCGTATATCGAAACGGGTCTGGGCTATGCTCCCTATGGAAGCTGCGGCGTTGGGGAAGACGGCGGCGCCTGCAACCACACCATCATGCCTACGGCGGTATACAACGCCATAGGCAAATATGTGGACTCGGAGCCGGTCACCCCCGACAAGATCCTGAAAGCATTGGGCAAAGCATAGGAGCTTAGATAATAATGAAGACCGTAAAGAAATTCACCCGTGTCAATGCCCGGACGATAGAAGAGGCGGTGTCGGCCCTGCGTTCAGCCAATGCCTGGGCTCTCGGCGGCGGCACAGATCTTGTGGGCGCCATGAGGTTCGAGGTGCTCCCGGACGCCATGTATCCTCGAATTCTGGTAAACCTCAAGACCATCGCTCCGAGCTTGGAGTACATCAAAGAAGAAAAGGGGATGCTGAAGATAGGCGCCCTGGCCAGGCTGGAGGACATAGCAAAGAGCAATCTTGTCAGGAGCAAGTGGGCAGCGCTGGCAGAGGCCGCCCACAAGACTGCTTCGCCTCACATCAGGGAAATGGGCACGATAGGCGGCAACATCTGCCAACTCACTCGATGCTGGTATTTCCGACTCCACGACAACAGGTTTTTCTGTGTCAGGAAAGGCGGCAAGACGTGCTTCGCCATGGCCGGAGAGAATAGATATCACTCCATATTCGGCGGCGTTTCAGCCTGCATGGCTGTGAATCCAAGCGATACCGCGCCCGCGCTGGTCGCTTTGAATGCCAAGATAGTGACGTCCAAGAAAACAATCAACGCGGAGGAGTTTTGGGCGGTAAAGATACCTCGTTCAACGATCTTGGATAACGACGAGATCGTAACCGAGATTCAAATCCCCGGGTTATCTGCCGGCGTCAAAAGCGCCTTCGTAAAATTCGCCCTGAGATCGTCCATTGATTTTCCCATTGTGAATTGCGCCGCCGCCATAGGCGGCGGAACAGCCAGGGTATGCCTCAATGCCGTATATAACAGACCATACCGGGCCACGAAAGCCGAAGAATTAATAGCGGGCAAAGCCATAGATGTGGCGAGCGCGCACGCCGCCGGCACTGCTGCGGTCACGGGAGCGAGAGCGCTGACGATGAACGCGTGGAAGATTCAAGTAGCCGCGGGAATGGTAAAGAAAGCGATACTAGCCTGCGCTTGAAATACAACATGCCATTCAGTCGGCGAGCGTCCAATCGAAGAGGACCGCGGCCCGCCCCTCGATCACAGAACCGGTCGCTTCCCTTTTCGGCCGGCTTCAGCCTGCCGCACGATTACAGGGTCGATTCAGCCTCAATTCCGAAGTCGAGGAATGCGAAAATTTCGTTCTCTTTGTGGAATCAACAGCCTGTCCATTCGCAGGCCAACTTCTTCGAAGTCGGATTTGTTCCTCTCAAGGCCAGTACGGGAA
>CAZPHK010000172.1:0-9803 GCA_964586015.1 uncultured Acidobacteriota bacterium
CCTCTGGCCTTTTCCCGGAGATTGCGGATCCGCCGCCGCCTGGACAACCATGGGCTCTTTGCCGTGATCGTCGAACGGCTCCAGGTAGGCCAGCTGCCCGACGAATTTACCGGTTCCCCGGAACATGTAGTATTCCAGTTCGTCTTTTTCATTGAAACCGAGGCGCACACCTGCCTGGGTTTCGGTGAACAGGTCCGCGACATACTGCGTAAAGATGCCGGAAAATTCACATTCGGTCCGGTCATAGATGAACGTGTTGTCATTGACCAGTACATAATCCGACGGGCTGCAGTAGCTGAGTTTGTCCTCGTCCCGGGTCAGTTCGACAAAGTTGGATGAGACGACCGAGTTGTAGAATTCCAGGGTCTCGATGTCCGTATCCTGTTTCCAGTACATGCCTTTGCCTTCGATCCTGTTTGTAAGGTGATGGCGCGTTTCGGGCGGCTTTTGCCCCTCGGCTTCGACGTAGCCGAAATATATCTGGCGCTGCACTTCCCTGTCGTCTACCGTTATTTCCTTGTCCGACAGGGTTTTTTCTTTCCTGCCGCTGCAGAGCCAGACCTCGAAAACTGTGACGAGATTCGTATCGAAATCCACGAATACGTTGTAGCCCTTCAGCGCTCCGGGAATCATGTGAGCGAAGAAGACCCCCCGCCCCAGCGTGAGGGCGCCGTATCCTGCTTCAACGGCCGCGCCGCTGTTTTCGGATAGCGTCAACCGGCTTTTGTCTTTAAAAGCGTAGTCCAGAACGGGACCGTCGTCCGTCACGATTTTGAGGAACCTTCGGGCAAGAAAATCCGAGAATCCGGATGCGCACACCGGCCGGGAATCAACGGCTTTGAATTTTTGTTCGATCTGCGTTCGTGTCAGTTTCGTGTAATCGAATCGATGCATGGGTACATTCATTGACTCACCTCCTTACGGAATTAATACTGCGGTAAAAAAACTTTTGGGAATTCAAATTTTTGAAATAAGGGGCATTCTATACCGAAGCCGGCAGGTCCGGGTAATAATTTCGGTGACCGTCACAGAAATTACGAAAAGCCGGGCGGAACAGCCGGAGCCATGATACCATTTCGGATAATGTGCGGATTTTTCGCTTTGACAGCAGGCGTTTGCGGATTAGAGATTTCCAGGAAGTGACGGCGTGATTTACATCGGCATTGATATCGGGTCGGTCGGCCTCAAGGCGGCGGCAGTCGGTTCTTCCCGGGACAGAAGTATCCTCAAAAGCGCCGGTTGCCCGAACGGTGATTTTTTCTGCGTAGATGGAGAGTTAGACGGTAGAACGGTCCTTCTTACGAAATATCGTAGAATTCTCGGGCAGCCGGCCGGAATGATGCTGCAGATGCTGGATAGTATGTTTCAGCAGCTTCCCCGCAACGCCGTCGGCGGAATCCGAATCACCGGTGCGGGCGGACATTCCATAGCCGAATCCCTCGGTCTTGGATTTGACAACGATCTGAATTGCCTGGTTCGGGGCGTGGGCGCCCGGTACCCCAATGCCGGCACTATTATAGAAATGGGAGGGAACAGCTCAAAATATATCCAGGTTGCTTCCAACGGGAACCGACGGATGGGGATCCTCGACTATGAGAAGAATGGCGATTGTGCCGCCGGTACTGGAGCCTTTATGGATCAACAGGCTTCGCGCCTTCAATACAGGGTCGAAGAAATCGGCGAACGGGTCCTTTCCGTTGAAGCTTTCCCTACCATTGCCGGCCGCTGCACGGTTTTCAGCAAAACCGACATGATTCATGCACAGCAGCGGGGGTACACCCCCGAGCAGATACTGAAAGGACTCTGCGAGGCCGTCGTCAGGAATTTTAAGGGTACTGTATCAAAGGGAAAGCGCATCATTCCGCCTGTGGTTGTGGTGGGGGGCATGGCTGCCAATTCAGGCATTGTCCAGGCTATACGGGATGTCTTCAACCTAGGGGTGGAGGAGCTGATTGTGCCGGCTTCCCATTCCTGGTTTTCCGCCATCGGGGCCGCACTGAACGAGGCCGATGCCCAGGGGGAAAAAGCTTCAGGCTCGAAGGGTGCCTTATGTCTGGAAAGTCTTGGCCGGGTGATTTATCGGGAAACGAGTGACTGTGAATGCAGCCCGCCGCTTTCAACGGATAATCTGGTTCTTCTTCGAGACCGGGTTCCGGAGTATTCATTCCTGGGACGTTCCGTACCGGTTGAAGCCTATCTTGGGATCGACGTTGGATCCATAAGCACGAATATTGCCGTGATCGACGCCCGGGGAAATTTGATACACTCGCAGTACCTGCGCACGAATTCCCGCCCGATGGAAGTTGTCCGCAACGGGCTGGCGGCAATTCGGGAAAAATTGGCCGACCGGATTCGGATTCGGGGAGCGGGCACAACCGGTTCCGGCAGGGATCTGATCGGATGCATTATCGGGGCCGATACCGTTTGCGATGAAATCACCGCTCACAAGACGGGAGCGACATTTGTCTCGGATACCTATTTAAAATCGGAGGTTGATACGATTTTTGAAATTGGCGGCCAGGATGCAAAATTCATCCGCCTTGAAAAAGGGATCGTCGTCGATTTCAGCATGAACGAAGCCTGTTCCGCAGGCACCGGCTCTTTTCTTGAAGAGCAGGCGGAGCGTCTCGGCATACGGATCGAATCCGAATTCGCCGCGCTGGCTATGAGCGCTAAAAAGCCGACTCCCCTGGGAGAACGGTGCACTGTTTTCATGGAAAAGGATCTGATCAATCATCTGAGGCAGGGAGCGGAAAAATCAGATCTGGTTGCGGGACTCGCGTATTCCATTGCGATCAATTATCTGAATCGGGTGGTCCGGGGGCGCAGAATCGGAAATTCGATATTTTTCCAGGGGGGCGTTGCCTTCAATGATGCCGTGGCAGCTGCGTTCAGCCGCCTTCTGGGGAAAAAAATCATCGTTCCTCCCCACAACGGCGTGATCGGGGCAATCGGAGCGGCGCTACTGGCCCAACGAAAAATCGGCAAAACCCTGAAAGAAACCGGATTCCGCGGATGCGACCTCGACAAAGTGGACTACGAGCTGCGCGAGCATGTATGTAAGGGGTGTTCGAATCACTGTACCGTTCAGGAAATACGTGTAGAGAATGAGCGCACCTACTGGGGCGACAAATGCTCCAACAAGTTCCGCAGACGGCCGAAGACCGGTCATCGGGCCGTCATTCCGGATCTGATTTCCTTGAGAGAAAAGTGGTTTGACGGGGAAGAGCCGGCGCCCGCAAACGGTCCCCGAGTCGGCATCCCCCGGTGCATGTATTCCTACGAATACCTTCCATTCTGGCGAACATATTTCCGGGAAACAGGCTGTTCGACCGTTCTTTCTGAAACGACGAACCGAACAATGGCGGAGCGGGGAATCGAGACCGCAGTGGCCGAACCCTGTTTTCCCATCCAGGTCGCACACGGGCATGTCAGCCGGCTGAAAGAGCAGAAACCGGAATATATCTTCGTTCCCAACCTGGTTGACTCGGAATCCCATGGCAGGGGGGCGCCGGCCTATTTCTGCCCCTGGGGGCAGACGCTGCCTTTTGTCCTGAGAAGCGCGCCGGATTTTGCCGACATACGCGATCGATTCCTGATGCCGACGATTCGGTTCGGTGAAGGACTGCCTCAAGTGAAGCGGGCAATGGCCGGGATCGCCTGGAAATTGGGCGTATCCCGAAAGGACAGCGACCAGGCAGTACGAAAGGCATACGAAAGGCAGAAGGCGTTTTCCGCAGATTTGATCCGAAACGGCAATGAGGCTCTTCGAATCCTGACCGAAAGCAACCGGCGGGGCATTATTCTTCTGGCGAGAACATACACGCTCCACGATTCCGGCATCAATATGGATATCCCGCGAAAGCTTCGGGACATCTATGGGGTCAATCTCATACCGATGGATTTTCTGAATCTGTCCGACATCGATATACGCGCCGAACATGACAACATGTTCTGGGAATACGGTCGGAGGATTCTGCAGGCCGCCCGATTTGTCGGCGCAAATCCTCATCTACACATTATTTATATGACCTGCTTCAAGTGCGGCCCCGATTCGTTTATCCAGCACTGGGTGCAAAGCGTTTCCCGAAAGCCTTTCCTTATCCTTCAGCTGGACTCTCATGGCGGAGACGCCGGAGCCCTCACCCGCTGCGAAGCCTATCTTGAAAGCAAGGAATTTCTGTAATGTCCGACGCTGCGGAGCTTTTAAAAGGAAGATGTCTTTACATTCCGCAAATGGGGGCAAGCTCGGTCCGTGCGTTTGTTGCCGCTTTTCAGTCCGCGGGCATAGAAGCGTCTGCAGTGCCTCCTTCAGATTATAGAACCCTTGAATTGAGCGGGAGGCATGTTTCCGGGGACGAATGTTTCCCCTTCCACGTCGTTCTGGGGGATTTTCTGAAGGTGGTCGAAGACCGGGGGCCGGATCGGATTGCGTTTTTCCTGCCGACGACTTGCGGCCCCTGCCGCTTCGGACAGTATGCGCACTATCTGAAAAAAGTGCTGCAGAAACTCGGATATGACGGGATTCCGGTTCTTTCCCCATCCAGTACGAACGGGTATGACGGGATGGCTATCGGCTCCAACCTTTTTCTTCGGACATGCTGGCGGGCGATTATGGCGTCCGATATCCTCCATCGCATGCTTTTGAGAATACGACCCTACGAGCGGAATCCGGGGGAATCCGATGCAGTGTATGCCCGCTGCCTGGATGATTTGTGCCGGGTGCTGAAGCGTCCCGGAATCGGTGCTGGAACCCAGCAGAAAATGGTGACGGCGTCGTTGAAACGAAGCGGGGATCTGTTGCGGTCCGTTCCCATAATAAGGAAAAAACTTCCGCTGATCGGAATTGTCGGGGAGATTTTCTGCAGGCTGAACGAATTCAGCAACCAGGACATCATCCGCTGCATCGAATCCCATGGGGCGGAATGCTGGCTCTCCGGAATAACAGAGTGGCTGGCTTACGCGAATCTGTGTCATAGAGAGAACCTGATTGCCTCAGGCAAGAAGTTTTCTCCGGCCATGGGGAAGGCGGGAATAAAAAGCTGGATGCAGCATCGGGACGAGCAGGCGCTGCTGGAACCGTTCCAGAGTGATTTGCCGGAGGAGGCGCATATCGATGAAATTCTGGAACGAAGCCGGCCCTACCTGCCGCATGATGGAGCCATTGGCGAAATGGTTCTGAACGTGGGCAAGGCGGTTTATTTGTGGGAAAAGGGAGCGTGCGGGATTATCGACATCAGCCCCTTTTCCTGCATGAACGGTATCGTCAGCCAGTCGGTGTATCCCCGCGTGAGCGACGAGCATGAAGGCATTCCTATCCGGGTTTTCTACTTTGACCAATCCCGAAAAGACCTGGACCAGGACGTCTCGATATTTATGGATCTGGTTCGAACCTATGAGCGCCGGAAAAATCCAGAATCCTGATGAGAGAAAAGCGGGATCCTTGTTTCAGGAGAACTACAGATTCATTGCTTTTGCTGCCGTACTGAATACGGCGTCTTTTCTGATGCTTCACCTGTTTTCAAAAGAAGCTGCTGATCCCACACATGAATCGACACAACACACTGCAGCTGCCCATTAAATTTTTGAGAAATGCGGGCCGGCAGCCTTGAATGAAATATGCTTCTTTGTTACGTTTTTAACCTTTTGGGGCAACTGTCCATAATTACCGGGTTCCGCATAATATAGTGACCGTAAAGTATGGAACGAGTGCCAACCCTTCGGGGCTTTCTTCCAGTTCCGTCAACATATTATGCGGAACTCAATAGTTTGACGATTTTAGCCGGGAGCCGGAATCCATGTTCGAACAAGGCGCCATCCGCCCGCCCAACGAGGCCGACAGCCTGCTTGTGCGCGTTACCCGCAACTGCCCGTGGAACCGGTGCCGCATCTGCCCGCCGTTTAAGGGACTGAAATTTTCCATGCGCTCTGTGGAGGAAGTCAAAAAAGACATCGACGAAATGGCAACGGTATATCCAACCCGTGGCGGCGGCCCGGAGTCCGCATTTCTCCAGGATGCCGACAGCCTGGTTTTGCACACGGATGCATTGCTGGAAATCATCGGTCATATCCGAGCGCGGTTCCCGTCGGTCCGGCGCGTGACCACCTATGCACGGGCCAAGACGATGAAACGGAAAAGCGTCGAGGACCTGAAGCGGTTGAAGGAAGCGGGATTGACGCGGATACATTCGGGGATGGAAAGCGGCTCGGCAAACGTACTTGCGCTGATTCGAAAGGGAAACACGCCGGACGACATTCTGTCCGGAGGGCTGCACGTGGTTTCTTCCGGAATCTCCCTCTCCGAATATATCATGCCCGGAGTGGGCGGCCGCGTTTACAGCGAGGAGCACGCTGCGGAGACCGCGAAAATACTCAACCGGATCCGCCCGGATTTCATCCGCGTGCGCACCCTTGCCATCCATCCGTTGTCGCCCCTGCAGCGGATGATCGCGGAAGGCGCCTTCGAGCCCATGACCGACCCGGAAATCGTATCGGAAATCCGGCTGCTCCTGGAACAACTTGACGAAATGCCCGCTCATTTCCGCTGCGGCGATTTCAGCCTTAACCTGCTGATGCAGGTGGACGGCCGTCTGGACAGGGACAGGCCGGCCATGATTGCGGAAATAGACAAATTCCTGAGTCTCGATCCGATCCGGCAACAGGCGTTCTCGCTGATTCAGCGCTCCTATCCGGGATTGCTTCCTCTGGATGTGGTTGATGATCCAGAGACCATAAAAAAAGCCGGGAAGGAAATTCAGCGCCTGGAGGCATCGGCCCCGGACGGATTCAACAAGGCAATCCGGGCTCTCATGACCCGCCAGCTTCCCCCGCTGCCCTCCGATAAATGGCCGGAATAGCGGGACACACTTCAATATCAGTCATTCAAAGGTATTTCCATTCTCAAGATGTTGCCATCGGAAATGCTTTTAAAAGATGCCCGCTGTTTCCAAAAGAGTCGCATGGGGAAGTCTGTCAATAAAATTCACGAGACGGGAAATAAGCATAGATATTAACATAGTATGTCGAATAATATTAGACATACTATGTTGAGATGTGCTATTATTGTTCAGCCTGTTAACTCAATCCTGAGGGATGGACACCATGATTGATGATCTGAGACGTCGCATCCGGGGAGAAGAATTCGACTATCAGATCCTTATGGACTGCCTGAAGCAGTACGAACATCCCCGGGATAAAATCACGAGCCTTCTCCGGCAAGGCGCGATTATCCGCGTAAAGAAGGGCATCTATATCTTCGGCACGAAATATGCCCGGCAACCGTTTTCCCGGGAAATCCTGGCAAACATGATATACGGTCCCTCCTGTATCTCTCTGGACTATGCCCTGCATTATCACGGGCTTATTCCTGAACGCGTCGAAGCCGTAACATCCGTAACCAGTGGCCGGGGACGGCGCTTTTTTACTCCTGTTGGATTGTTTATTTATCGCCAGGTTGCACCGGAAGTGTTTCCGGTCGGCATAGACCAGGTTCAACTCGAAGATGGCCGCTCCTTCCTCATGGCTGTCCCGGAAAAGGCCCTCGCCGATAAAATTCAGAACGAAAGGGGAACCGGTATTCGCAGCCAGCGGGATATGAGGCGGTATCTGATTGAGAGCCTGCGCATCGATGTTCAAGGCATCGAAAGTCTCCGGGCCGAAACGGTTTCGATCCTTGCCGAGCGCTACCGTTCGCGCAAGCTCCGGTTACTGACCCGGGTTGTGGCCCGTCTGAAAAAGAAGGGTGCCGGTCATGAATGAGGCCGTTACACGAATGCTGGAGCGATACGAACGCAGAAGGGTTGAAGATGATTTGAGGGCATTGCGGGAAATCCTGCAGGAAATAGCGCTTCTGGGCCTCTGGCGGAGCCGGTTTTTCGAAAAAGCTGCATTCTACGGCGGTACGGCGCTTCGAGTCCTGCACGGGATGGATCGCTATTCGGAAGATCTTGACTTTTCACTTTTAAAACCCACGGCGGGATTTGATCTCTCGCGCTATTGTAATGCGCTGGAAAAGGAAATCCGCTCGTTTGGATTTGAAGTATCCGTAAGCGGGAAAATAAAAAGCGAAAGAAGCGCAATCCAATCGGCTTTTCTCAAAGCGGACACTTTAAAGCATCTCCTCGTTATCAATCCCGATGAAACCTTGACCCGGAACATTCCGCGCGGGCAGGTTCTGAAGATTAAGATAGAGGTCGATACGGATCCGCCGCCCGGGTTCGATACCGAGACCCGTTTTCTTCTGCAGCCCGTCTCATTTTCGGTCAGGGCGTTTTCACTTCCCGATATGTTTGCCGGTAAGATGCACGCAGTACTCTGCCGTCAATGGAAGCGCCGGGTGAAGGGACGGGACTGGTATGACCTGGTCTGGTACGTTGCGAATCATCCGCAACTGCATCTCAATCATTTAGAGAAACGAATGATACAGAGCGGTCACCTGAAGAGGACGCAGCACCTGACTCCCGAAAAAATGTCCTCAATTGCAGAAACGGCAATAGAGAAGCTGGATGTGAACCAGGCGAGAAGCGAGGTGGAACCGTTTGTGAAAGAACCCGAGACGTTGATTGTATGGTCCCGGGACTTCTTTCGTGATGTCATCCGGAAAATTGTTTATGTATAAGAATGATCTGGACAGGAATCTTGAGGGAAATGCGGATTAATGGTTTTCCGCTTCACGGTGCAGGTTCAGGTAACAATCCGTTTCCACAAACCGTAGAATATTAGGCATCCTCGAACACGCCTGCCTCGAAATGTAGGCATGCCGGGAATTCTCTGCTACACTTGCTCTATTGTCGGGAAAATGTTGGTTTGGCTATTAAATTTAAAACTTTCGGAATAGTTGGAATCGGTATAGCCATTCTCCTTATTCTTTTCGGATGGCTGGGAGTTTTTGCACAACCTCGACCGGATATGCCCTTTCCGGACGGCTTTCGTCCCCGCAGGGGGGGCTTTCGTTCTCCCAGAGGCTTCCCCCCTCCCGACGAATCCTCTTTCATAGATCCCACCGAGATAGAACGGCCCTCGCCGTTTGGCGACTCGGAATTCACGTTTGCACGCATGATTTATACCGGATTCATATCCTGGGAATTTACGAGAAGCTGGACTACCGACTGGCCCAAGTCCGATCGCCAGTTTATTCTGGGCGTACAAAGATTGACGAACATTCGAGTTGCGGATGACACAGTCGCCGTATCTCTCACGGACCCGGATCTTTTTAATTATCCCTTTCTTTATTCCGTTGAATGCGGGCACTGGGACCTGACCGACGACGAAATAAAGGGTTTGAGGGAATATCTGAAACGGGGCGGTTTCCTGTTCTGCGATGATTTCTGGGGAACCCAAGAATGGGCGATTTTCCAGGAAAACATCCTGAAGGTTCTGCCCGAAGCCCGAATAACGGATATACCGTTGAGCCATAGTGTTTTCCACTCCTACTACGATATTGAAGAACTGGTTCAGGTGCCCTATATCAGAAATGCGCTTTACTCCACACGCACGTACGAGCAGGACGGATATTTCCCTTATTGCAGAGGCATCTTCGACGACAACGACAGGCTCATGGTGATGATCAACTTGAATACGGACCTGGGAGACGCATGGGAATGGGCGGACCTCCCGGAGTTACCTGCCAGGTATTCCACCTATGCCTACAAACTAGGAATCAACGCAATCATTTACGCCATGAGCCACTGAAACAGGGCCTATGACTGCATTCAGTAAACTCTGACTGTGATCCGGATGACCGCAATCTTCGAATGGCTTTTTAAATATAGACCGCTCCTGTACGAGAGGGGAACCATCGATTT
>CAZPHK010000173.1:0-8566 GCA_964586015.1 uncultured Acidobacteriota bacterium
GAAGCTTTTCACCTTATGCCAACGCGCTCCCCTCTGATTGATGCAAGGGCGGGATTGAAGCGACTTCCGGTCGGTTATCCTGTGGTTCTCTTTTCAGCGGAAAGACTTTTGTGCTCTTTAAAGATCAGGAAGCCGAGAATCAACCAGATCAAAACCAGGAGAACATTGACCAATGCAAAATTCTCGACCTTGAAAGCAAAATAGGTGGAGCCCAGGAAAACCAGGGCTGCCGATAAAACATCCCCGGACCGGTGAAAGAACGTTTTGGTAACGGCTTGAGCCTTGTATTTTTCCTGTCTTGAGGTGATGAGGTAAAGAGCGCTGCGTGCTGTGTTCATCAATGAGTAGTCCAAACCGTTTTCCAGGGCTTTAGTCCATTTGACCAGAAAAAGGGTTGCCCCCATGCTGATCAGGAAATAGCCTCCAAATGCAAGAATGGGCAGAAAGAAAATGGCGACTCTGACTCCGAACCATTTGAAGATGCGGGATACCGCAAACAGCTGAACGGCCATGGCGAAGAGGTTCATGACATTGTAGAAGCCGGCGAAAAACTGATTTAAAAATCCTCCCATATCCAGTCCACCGGCTGTTCCCGCTGCAATGGCGGATTCGGCCGTATTTATTGCGACCGTGTCCAGCATATACACGCCGTTTGTATTTATGAAATTTAAAAGAAGAACGAAAAATGCAATGTATAGAAGATATTTCTTTTTAAAAACCAGCGTGAAGGCTCCGCCCTTTTCAAGAGGTTTTTCTTTTTCGACGCTTTTTGCCAGAACCCCGGCTGCGGTATCCGCCGTGGATTCAGACTGCCGGAGATCCTTTCGGTGAATGATCCAGGTCATGAATATACAGATCGCGAGCAAACAGGCCGCAACAAGAAGAAGGGAGTATCTTCCCAGCGGAACCATCAGCAGGTTGGTTATCTTCCCTCCCGCGAAGCCGCCGAATGTGGCTCCGAATGCAATCAGGGGAAACAGGCGCTTCCCCTGATCTTCGGAATACAGGTCGTTGGCAAACCCCCAGAATTGCGCGATTACAATCAAATTGAAGATGCCCATCCAGATGAAAAAAACTATTCCCATCAGACCGGCTCCTGCGCCGATCAGGTGAAGCACATAAAATATGACAATATTGGAAATGAAGAATAGAGTGACCCGGGTGATCAATTTCTGACGGGGAACGCGTGATGCAATGCGGCTGAAAATTTTGACGACAAATATGAGTAGGACGGCTATGGCTGCGGAGAGATAGCTCTTTATTTCGGCGGGCCATTCCTCGAGCATCAGCGAGTCCCTGAAAGGCTTCAAGATGTAATAGGCCGCCAGGAGCAGAAAGACATTGAGCATGAGCAGCACGGCAATCAAGGGCTCACCGGGTTTTATATCCGTGAATATTTTCAACAGCGTATAGACCGGGCCGGTCGATCGGGTCTGTTCGGAATTGGTCACGTCATATCTCCTTCAATTTCCCAATGCAGATAAGGAGCCGGGCAAAAGGGCAGGAATCATCGTGCGCTTTTATGCTCTTCATTCAAAACCGGACTTTGGGTCTTTTAAGACTATACCTGTTATTTTACAGTCTCAATGCCGGATATTTGAGAAACAGTGATTTTCAATGCCCGGGACTCCGCACGCTTCCATTTGATCCGTCGCCTGAACAGGCGGCCGGGAATTTCGCTTCCGGCCAAAGCTTTTGCTGCATATGATCAGTTTACAAAAAGCAAATCAAGCAGCTTCTGGAGTTACAATTCGGCTACGACCTGAGCGCAACGCTCGACGAGATTCGTCCGGCATATTCCTTTAATGAGACATGTCAAGGCACAGCGCCGCAGGCGTTAACAGCATTTCTCGAGTCTACAGACTATGAGGACGCTGTTCGCAACGCAATCTCTCTGGGTGGAGATGCCGATACATTGGCCTGCATAACCGGGGGCATTGCTGAAGCATACTACGGGGGAGTTCCCCAGGACCTTGCGATGAAGGCAAAACAGCTGCTGGATCCCGGATTATCCGACGTGATTCATCGCTTTCGGGGGCAGTATGGTCTCGCGTCAAAGAGTCCGACTGTCTTTGATTAGCAATGGATTTCCAGTCCCCGGATTGCAGCGTATATTTCCATCAGGAAATCCCTGCATTCTGCATCGCTGTTTCAGGGCTCCCTATTCTGTCTCCGGATCGGAACACCTGCGGCGAGAATTTCGATGAGTTCTTCAGCCGTAAGGGTAATGGGGTTGCCTCTCATACTGCTTGCCTTTTGCGCTTGCGCGGCAATGGCGGGCAAGTGTTCCTCAGTTATTCCAAAAGAGGCAGCTGCCTTCGCGGCATCCCGAACTCTGCCTGCGCCGAATACAATTTTCGTTGCGGTGGCAAATTCAAATCTCATCGGACTATCCCCAACCGATATCATCCGGAAACACGTTCATATACAAATACGTGAACAATGAACACAGCAGCTCCTCATTCTTTTATCCGGAGAATATTTTCACCGCCCTCCATTATTTTATCGATTGTTGCCTGCTCAATCCCGGCTTTTCCCAGTTGCTTTGCCAAATCCCCGATGCGGTGATATTCGTAGTTTTTCATGGCTATCCTCAACAATGGGATATGACGTTTCTTCTATTGTATACTTCTGGAATGGATAGTGGATAGGCGTAAAAAGTTGCCTCCCGCTCAGGGAATCGACGGTGGTATTTTGAAGGGAGATGATTTCTGAATCCTTGTTAACAGCGTTTGCTCCAAAGTGGCTTCCAGACGGAGAGTCCAGTCATGCGTCATTAATGCTGTAAATAAAACGGCATCCCTTCTCGTCGAGGGGATGTGGGCAATGTGAAGGCCATGGAGCATGGGGGCGCAGATTCAGGGCTTTCTGAAGAGATAGAGAGCCCATCCCAGACAGTCGCGGCCCCAGAGCAGGTAAGCGTCGCGGTAATTGCGCGATACCCTCAGCAAGGCTTGCACATCCGGATCATTGGGGTGGGCGGCGGAGTATCGTTCAGCCGCTTGCCACTGGAGGCCCTCGTAACGGTCCCAGTCGTCCTGGTCGGACACAAGGGAATAGAAGAGGGAAAGGCCCATGCCCTCGCCGGTCTTTACGTTGTCGACATGCGACCCACAGAGTTCGCGGTTGTAGCCCATGCGCTTCAGATACTCCGGATTGGGCTCATACCTCCAGAAGGGCTCGCCCACGAGTATCAGGCCGCCCGGTCTGACCATCTCCCTCAAGGCTTCCAATGTGCCTGCATGGTTCCCGTAAACCCAGGAGGCGCCAATGCACGAAGCCAGGTCCAGACTCTCGGTTCTGTCGGGATTGAACTTGCCCCCGTCCATATGGAGCAGCTCGATGCGGCTGCCCAGTTTCCGATCCTCCACATTTCTTCGCGCTGCTTCAATTGTATAAGGCGACAGCTCGATGCCGGTAGCCGCCACGCCGTAACGCTCGACAATCAGGCACAGGAATTCTGCCTTGCCGCAGGCTACGTCCAGAATCCGGCCGCCCTCGGGCAGCCGAAGGAGTTCCACAAGCTCCTTCATCTTGTCTATGCTCATGGGATTCATGATCGCGTGGTCCTTGTGGGTAATGTCGTAGTACTTCCACATGTCCATACCAAATTCCATGGCCTGCTCCTTTCCATAACTGGAAGTGGCCAACCTTCCTGCCAAAAGGCTGCCATCAATCGCCGCGGGCCGCAATACATTTCCTTCCATAAGACCGCAGGGAGATGCCTCCCGGTTTCGTATCCTTTACCAGTTCGCGGTTTGCACCGAAACCGTCTATTAGAAAATACAGCTGACCGGCCGTCCTCCTGGAAATTTCAAATGTCCGGTTTTTTCCCCACTAACCGGGCATCTGAACTGTCTTCATGTATATAAGGAACTTAAAGGATTCATTAAAATTCAAAATCCGGCTGTATTTTGACGTTCAGGACGAAGAATTCATTGCTAAATCCCGCCAAATAAAAAAATCTCGATAATTTTTGCCAGGAAAATATTCAGGGTAATCATGAAACATAAGGTTTGGGGAAGAAATTCTGTATAATTACTGTTCGGAGGGTAGCCATGGAAAGGACCATTAATATTCATATTGAAAAGCTTCCGGAAGGAGTTTATCTGGCAACATCGGATGATATACAGGGCTTGGTAGCTCAGGGGAGGACTGTGGCTGAAACCTTGGAAATAGCCCGCGATGTTGCACGTAAATTACTCGAAGCCCAGTCTGAGGTGTAACTACCGCCGCTTGCTGATCAATTCGATTATCCCCTGATTCTATCCGTGGGCTAAATATGGGCAGATTGGCGGGCTTTAAATATGCGGAGGTAGTAAAAAGGTTGCGTCATTTTGGCTTTGTTTTTTATCGCAATGCAGCTGGAAGCCATGAGATCTGGGTGAACCACCAGACGAATAGATTTAACAATTCCCAATCATCCCGATGATCTTCCCGAAGGCACGTTACATGCCATCCTTAAACAGGCAAACATCGAGTCTGATGATTTCCTAAAATCCTAAAACGGATTTTTGGATGTCGAGTTCCTGAACATAGGCCCCGCGAATTGAACTCTCATCTTTTTTAACTTTCAATTTCTATATCGATCAGCCAATAAGATTCGGCTTTATGGCAAAGCCATCTTTTTGAGAATAGGCGACTTTTAAAGCATGGGTAACACCGTTACCGGAAACTGGACTGACCTGCGACTGAACCTGAAGCAGACCTGCGTAGAGATTTTTTTACAAAAGCAAGTAGGATTTTCGCATTTTTCACAGAATTTCTAATGGACGAGATGCCCAAAATACATGCATATGAAAAAACTCAATATTTAAAGGTGTTTACAAAATTGGGCAAAAATTACATTTCCGTCAATTTCCCGTCTCAAGCCTGCAACTCAGGGCTGAAAAACGCCGATTAGAGAACTTCCTTTTTTACTTACGACATCTGCTTTATCCCTTATAATAGGCTCCAGCTTTACAAAGATTTACCAAACAGCACAGAAGCAGGATTTTCCAGAAAGGGATATATGTCCATGATTGGGAAGTCGCTGGATCCGAAAAAACGGACTTCAATTAAGAACTGGTTCGTGATGGATTTGAAGCGGTTGCATTTGCTTGCACGTATCTGGTAATGATCTGCTGACTTCTTAGGAGGAGAAAAATAATGTCATCGAAATTTTCAAAATACATAAGAAAAGGATTGGTAGGCACTCCAACACCCCATCCCGAAGTAACAGCACCGCGATTAGGATTAAAAAGCGGCGGAGACTTCGGGAATATGAACTTCTCTATGAGCTGGTGGGCCATCACCGAACCTTTCATTATGGTGGAGGACTGTCATAAACATGACTTCGATCAGTTTATAATCTTTGCCGGCGGTGAAATTACTAATATGCCAGATCTGGGCGGTGTTGTTGAGTTCGGCTTAAGTGAAGATGGAAAAGATATTGAAATCCAAGTCATTACAGAAGCGACTATGATTTATATTCCAGCCGGTCTCTATCATGGACCTTTAAACTTCAAGATAATAAACAATCCCGAAAAACCGATCTTGTTCCACGACCTTTTCTTCGCTCCTGAGTATAAGAGGGTGTAGATCAGTTGAATGGTGGATTTCGTGTGCAGCTGTAGTTGTGATCTGCGAAAATATACTTGGGTTGTGACTTTAAAGTCCTCGTAAACAGCGAATACGGGAAAGCGATTATTCTTTACGAAGAATTTACTCGAAGAAATTTTGGCAAATTATCTCCAACTTTCGCTGACGCCAAACAATCGCCATTGAGCTGAAGTAGCTACTGCCACCCTCCGTTGCGCTTCTCAAACGGCAGGATTCTCATGAACGCCTCCACCGCGTGGATTTTGCCGTCGTAGACCTTGAACGCCTCCCACACCGTGAGTTGGTCGCCGCCGCTCTCGCGCACACCCCAAGCCATACGCAGCCAGACGATTCCCATGCGCTCATCGACGGCGACTACGCGGGTTTGCACGTTACCGAGACGATTGAAAATTGCCAGCGATTGCGTCGAGATGTTCTGGCAGCCGGGGGCAAACTTGCAATCGGGACCCGCCATCACCTGGCCGTTTTCGTAGCGATAAGCATTCGCAGCAAAGGGCGCGTTCACGTCGGCGAAAGTCTTCGCGGCGTTGAGTCCCTCTGGATAGTGCAGCGCTGCTTTGACGGCCTCATCGCGAGTCGAAAGCTGTTCCGGGCGCGGCGTGTAGTTCATCACTTCGCTCGGCGCGCTCAAGCCATCGATGTTGAAGATAAGCCCTTCTGCGCTGCTGCGCGTGGCCACGAGCTCGATCTCAGTCAGCTTGTCCGCAACGACCTTCAGCCGTACTACCAGCAGAACGGGCGCTCCGCTCTCTTCCACCACGACATGGGCGCCGGCCACACCGCCGCGTTCGTCGATGATGTCCTGGCGAAAGCCACGCAGGCGCGTCACCGTGTTGACTAGGCTGACTCTTGCTAGCGGTTTCTCGACAGCGTCTTCGGTTACCCGCAGTGTGTTGGCTACGGGAAGTTTGCTCACATCGTGCTTCAGGAAGGCATACAGCAGCTGCGTAACCTTGCCGCGCAGACATTCGCGGTCGCAGGTCGTATCGGGTTGTTGCGCGTTCACGGTAAAAACCAACAAACAAACTACCAGCAGCAATCCAAGGATCGTTTTTTTCATCATCATCTTCCCTTCAATTGAGTTATCGATGTCAATACCCGTTGCGTGCTCAGTCTACGCCGCTTCGGCTCAAGTGCCCATTAACACTTTGCCGAGCCAAATTCCGGATGACCATTACCATATCATAGGTTTTCGGGGAAGAAGGTAGATCGGTAGGTGAATTAAGGGAGGGCTTCCTAAGCTACCAATGGTCCAAATACGAATTCGGACTGTTTTCCGAAGAAAATTGAATTGTTTTGCCTGAAAAACTAACTGACGGACAAAGCCACGCTTTTTTCGGGAATGTACTAAAAATTGAATCGCTGTAAACGCTTGATTTTAATGGTGCCGAAGGAGGGGCGAACCCTCATGCCCGTAAGTGGCGCGGGACTTCGATTCCGATGGGCCGATCCGGTTTCCTGAAAAGAATGAATTTCCTGAGATTTTCATCCGAACATCCTCTCCAGCGTAGTAAAATCCCATCGAAAAATCGGGTCAGTATGCAGAGTGACTCTGATCGGGACCCGGGAATGGATTTGAATCGGGAAAGAACTAATAAAAAAAGGTTTGCATACTCTTAAAATCAAGGTGTGATGAATAATGTCAAATTTATTTAATCCGTTACGCATAAACAGGATGAACATTAAGAATCGTTTTATCCGTTCTGCAACGGTTGATAACCTTGGCGAAAACAAGGTCGTAACCGAAGCACAGCTGAACTTTTACAGAGAGCTTGCGAGAGGTGATGTGGGGCTTGTAGTTTCAAGCGGGTTATTCCCAAGCCTGGACGGTTGGGCTGCTCCTGGCCAGCTCGGCATTCATAAGGATGAAATGATTCCATCTTTGAAGAAGATAGTTGACACGATTCACGATAATGACGGGAAGATAGTCGCTCAGCTGATGCACGCAGGCTGGTTCGGGAACCCGGATTTATGCGGATTCCAGACAGTGGGACCATCAGAAATAATCAATCCGGCAAACAGTCTGAAGGTGAGGGAGCTTGCCTCTGATGAGATAGAAGAAAAAATAGAAGAATTTGTCGGGGCCGGCGCCAGGGCGGCTGAAGCGGGCTTCGACGGGGTTCAGATTCACGCTGCGCATGGCTGGCTGGTGAGTGCCTTTCTGTCGCCGGTTACAAACCGAAGAGAGGATCAATGGGGGGGGACAGCGTTAAAGCGGGCAAACTTTGTAGTAAAAATTATAGAAGGATTGAGAAAGGTTGCCGGACCCGATTACCCAATCTTAATTAAGCTGGGAATTAAAGAGTATCATCCCGAAGGCAAGAGTGCGGATGAGGGGATCAGCTCCGCCAATATGTTTATTGATGCGGGCATGGATGCGATAGAAGTAAGCGAAGGGGTTGAGGAAATTCCCTTTAACCACATCCGGGCGGGAGAAATGAGTCCTTATTATGTCGACGAATGCAAAAAAACGAAAGACGCTATCTCTAAGCCTGTAATTCTGGTAGGTGGGATGAGGCATCTTTCTGAAATGGAAGCAGTGGTGGATGACGGAACGGCAGATGCAATATCGATGTGCAGGCCCTTTATAATGGATCAGCATATTGTCAGAAAATTTCGGGAAGGAATATCGGATAGTTCTTTATGTACATCCTGCAATGACTGTATCCCGACGATGCTGGCAAGGAACCTGCATTGTATATTCAATTCACAACTGATAAATTACTGAAGCTTAGTTAAGGAATGTAATGGATCCTTTTTTAGGATGATTGTCAATAATACCGTCATCGCTTTCGGCCCGGCTCTCATTGTTCTGATTATCGGAAGAACCCTCTCGTTTCCTGATCACTTGAGAAGCGATTTTCTTTCCATCAATACGAGGGATACCCTATTATGATCCGAAGAAGAACAATGATAAAAAGCCTGGCTTATTCAACAGCGGGCTCATTTCTTGTTAAACCTTCGC
>CAZPHK010000173.1:8666-9802 GCA_964586015.1 uncultured Acidobacteriota bacterium
ACAACTACATGGGGAAGGGGAACACCAATTGCTGGGCCGGTGATATTGCCAAGCGTCATGACAAATACTATTGGTTTTTTTCAAATCGCGATAAGGATACCGGCGTAATGGTGGCATCAAAACCTCAAGGTCCATATGCTGATGCCCTTGGTAAACCCCTGGTTACATCTTATGATCCGACGGTATTTACGGATGACGACAACACACCATACTTAATTTGGGATACCGAAACCTATAAAATAGCCAGGCTAAAAGATACTTTGCTTGAGCTGGATGAAGAGCCTCGTGAGGTTGATATAAACAGGACATCTCACTTTCCTTTCATGGACAAAAATGCCCTGCATAAGCACAATGGAGTATATTATCTTAGCTGCTCCGGTTATTACGCTACATCGAAAAGCATATACGGACCATATGAGACCCAGGGAACGGTCGGTGAGGGCTGGGGCCTGGAGACCGGATGGGCGCATGGCGAGTTTTTTGTTTGGAAAGGCGATTGGTATCATATCTGGTGCAAGTATCGGGACAGGTCCCATGACAAGATACGGGATTGTTTCATTGCCCCGGTATCTTATGACGAGAACGGGCTGATGCGCGATGATCTCAGGCAATTGGATGATAAATACAAGTAATTATAACTGCGGCGAATTAATATTAAGATCCTGAACGAAAATGTAGGGTTCGGTGTACGTAAAATGATGTATCGGAAACTACAACCGGTTCCATAGGAGGACTCTCAAAAAGGCCTGTCCCTGCTAATAAATCCATCTGCAGAAAGAATGACTGATCGGACAGGCAGTTTCAGGTTGTTGGAAGCCCTGGATTTGCTGAACGTCAGCCACCAAGATACGAGGAAAAGATTGCCTCATAACGCGGTCAACGACGGTCTATACAAATATTCAGAAGGGATAAGCAAAAAAGCACAACTGGGGATAGAAAGCGAGTGATCAGGCGGCTCGTCGCCCGTAGCGATGATGAAGCCCTCCGACTTTTGGAATCGCGACAATCCTTCCCTTGTTGGGACACTGGATTTCTCTGGGCTCCGGCGAATCCTTATTCAGCGCGAGGTGGCAGCGGCTACCGTGATAATAAGAGAAATAGGATCGAAGAATTACGCGAAGTGACGCCTCGTTGAT
>CAZPHK010000174.1:0-9750 GCA_964586015.1 uncultured Acidobacteriota bacterium
CGCCCCGCTATGCGGGGCAGGCCAAAGCCACGCCTTTTAGGCGTGGTTGATTACTTTTGCGAAAGGGGGCACATAGAGGATCCCCCACTAAAATAGTCTGCCAGCTCAGATAGGGCATGGAAAGGTAATAAGATTCGATCAGGTTGAATCCGGACAGGTAAGCCGGAAACAAAATATTCGGGCGGACCGTTGCCTGCAGATAGGGTTCACTGACATAAGCCGCGATTCCCGAAATTCCATCTCGAATCAGGTCACCGGCTAAAGATTGGGGCGAACCGGCGAAGTGCGTATCCGGATCGTCCCATGTGCCGATATTCCAGTCTGCCGGGGGTTCGTTGAAAGTCCTTCCGTCGGAGCTGACGAACATGCCGGCGAGAGCACCCGGCGTGAATTTCATCCCGAAATGACGGATTTTGATTGCGGGATCGTTGGATCCCCAGGAGTAGTAGCCGAGGACGTTTGAGTATCCCTGCAGAACTTTCTCCGTATTGTCAAAAACAACGCGATCTTCAAATCCAAGAGCGTTCAAAATTTTCGCGGTTTCCTGCAGCCATAAATCGCCTCCCTCTTTTGAAGAACTTTTAGCGTCCAGAAGAATTTGTCCCTCTTTTCCGGGTGCAAAACCGTTGTCTATCAGTTTGTAGATGTCGGCGGCATTGTATCCGTCCAGGCGGCTGACAAGGTAAATATCGTAATCCCGGTGATTGAACTGCGCGGCTATATCAATGGTATTGTCACCCATAAAGTATGGATTCTTTACAGGGCCTTCCAATCCTATATTCTGTCCTGAGAGCCTCTGATAGAGAAGCGTCAATTCCGAGTCGACGCTGGAGGCGGTTCCTTTATTGCCGGAACTTCCGGTAATACGAAGAGGAATACCCTTGGTTAATACGATATAAAGAATGCGGTCCTGGGCGAAATTGCGCGTCAACCAGGATGCAATGGGAGTGTGGATTTGTCGCTGGAAATCCGCGGGAGAAATGCTGTCTTCATCCTGGGTCCGTATCCTTAGGATATTGGTTTCCGGAATGCCTCGTTTTTGGGCATAGTAGGCCCCCACATCCATCGATACCGGGCTGGTTTCATTGAGGACCAGCAGGACATTCTCTGCAGTCTGAGCAAACAGCGGAGCACTCAATAAAGTTACGGTTAAAATTATACGCAGTATCATTTTACCCATCATCCCATCTCCAAGGTCTTTCTACGAAATATGATATATGAATTGCACCTTCCCCCCCATTCATTTTTTTTCGCTCAATCGCAAGTATTCCAATTATGAAGCATAGGGCCTTCTATTACCATCGGCTTTCCACTCAGATTTGTTATGGAAATGACTTGCATTGAATGGCCGAAACATTTAAAAAGTAAACTTTTCAAGCGAGATAGCCGCTTATCAAAGAAAAAGGATCCCGTTGCCGGATTCATGCAGCTAATTAAAAGAGTAAAACCAGCATCATCCTTGCAAGAAGTTCGTGAATTTGTGCTAATCTTATACGAATACAGCGTTGTTGCCGATAAGGGTATCCATGTACGAAAAATTTTACGGTCTGAAAGAAAGAGCCTTTAACCTTACGCCGGATCCGGCTTTTCTTTTCCTGAATAAAAGAAGCCGGGAAGCCCTGAATCATATCCTTTACGGCATCGAACGAAGGGAAGGGTTTGCCCTGATTTCGGGCGACATCGGAACGGGTAAGACCACCCTGTGCTGGGCTCTTCTCGAAAGGCTGGAAAAGAAAGACATTCGTACGGCTTTGATTCAGAACCCGATGCTGCCGGAAACGGACATCCTGCGGTCTATCCTTCAGGATCTCGGCGCCCGCGCCGAAGAGGTGCAGCCTCCAAAGTCAGCCGATGGTGATGGGCGTCTCCAGATATTCGATACGGATTGGCTGGACCATCTGAATAAAAAGCAGCTTCTGGACCGCCTCAACAAATTTCTTGCCATAAGGGCCCAGGAGGACGTGTTTACCGTCCTGATTGTGGACGAGGCGCAGAATATTTCCATAACCCTGCTGGAGCAGCTGCGGCTCCTTTCAAATCTTGAAACGGCCAAGAAGAAGCTTCTTCAGATTATCTTTGTGGGACAGCTGGAACTCGATCAAAAGCTCAGGGCGCCCTCGATGCGACAGTTGAATCAGAGAATCTCGGTTCGTTTCGAGACCAAGCCTTTATCCAAAGGGGACACTGAACGGTACATCCGTCACAGGCTCGCGAAAGCCGGCGGCGGGGGCAAATTACGCTTTCGCGCCAGGGCGTTCAAGAAAGTGTGGCGCTATTCGAAAGGCTGCCCGCGATTGATAAATCTCCTTTGCGATCGGGCGCTTCTTGCGGCATACACCGAGCGGTCCCTGATAATCACTTCCAGGCACATTCGTAAAGCCGCCCGCAGCCTGCAGGGCAGGGAGGCCATCGAGCATATGCCTTCGGGATGGTTTGGAAGAGCTGTTCCATATCTTGTTCCTGCCATTCTGCTGCTTGTAGCCCTTTTCTTTGTGGCGTATAAAGGCCTCGCCAGTCTTTGATGTCCGCTGTCGCCCGACGTTTTTATTCATACATTAAATAATTTTTAACTAAATATTAAAAAATCCTTTACAAAACACTATATTTGGTGTATGTAAAAATTGCATACACAAGATAAAGTTGTCAGACTGGGGTTTTTCCGATAGCTCGCGTTGCAGTAGGTCATTTATCCACGGGTCTGAGGCTAAATATAGTGCCAATGAGCACTGGCGTTATTTTCAATGAAGATCCGGACGGCAGGAACCGGAATTCCGGCCTAAGGGGCTCAGTACTTCCTATTGAGTCCCAATATCGATCCCTTCTCCAGTACGTAGAAAGCGGGCAGGCCACTCTGGAAGAAATCCGTGTGGATTTTTCCATATCCCAATCCAATCCCGAGGATCTGTCAAGATTGCAGATAGCGGCGAAGAAACTGGCCGGATTCTGTGCCGATACGGATGACTGGGGATTCGAGACGCTTTACAAAGTCGCCTTCGGCCTGCAGGTTCTCCTGATTAATTCCTTCTACAGGGTTCACAACGATGTTTACTGGGAAATCCTGAGACAGGGATTAGCCATGCTGTCGGCTCTCTTGAATCAGTGCGAAAGCGAATATCATCAAAGACTGGCCGTTGACGACATGCTTGAAAGTTTCAACAAAGCCGCCTGCAATTAGACGGACCCGCAAATAATTTCTCACTTAATCCGCATTTCTGCAAACCGTTACCATGATGTACTCCTCAGCTGACCTTCCCTGGCTGTTTATTGGAAAAATTCCTTTCCATGGAGATGCTTGTTGCCGATAACGCCTGAGATTACAATAAGGGCTCTCTATGTTGAAAAAGATACAGTCATCCCCGGTTCTTGCCCGCGTCGTACCCTTCGGGGTGTTTGCACTTCTGACGCTTCTTCAGGGGCATTTAGGCGAGAATTCCCAATACTGGATATATGCCGTCAAGACCGGCATCGGCGCCTGGCTTCTCTGGCTCGTACGCCCTTACGTCAAGGAAATGCGGTGGAAGTTTTCCTGGGAAGCTGTGGTTGTCGGAGTGTTTGTGTTCATAGTCTGGGTCGGGTTGGACGGACACTACCCAGGGCTGGCTGAACGATCGTGTAGCTTCAATCCGGGCGCTTCTTATGGCACCGGCAGCATTTTAGCCATGTTTTTCATTGGAGTACGAATTGTCGGATCCTCTCTTGTGGTTCCACCGCTTGAAGAAGTCTTTTACCGGTCGTTCATTTACCGTTACATCCAGAAATCCGACTTTCTGAAAATCCCGCTGAACCGCTTTCACTGGATATCGTTCCTTGTCACAGGGATCATCTTTGGCGTCGGGCACTACGAATGGCTTCAGGGGATTATTTGCGCCTTCGCATATCAAGGTCTCGTCTGCAGAAAAGACCGCCTTGGGGATGCCGTCTGCGCCCACGCGATCACAAATTTCCTGCTTGGTCTGTGGGTGGTCTCCCGCGGCGCCTACGTCTTCTGGTAACATCAGTGCAGCAGCTTCCGGCTTCGCCTAAGCCGAATCTAAGATTCGGCCAGGCTTCAGGCTTCGCCCATAGCCAAAGCAAAGCTTTGGCCGGGCTACGCCTGACAAATCGCAGGACAAGTGCTGCCGCCTTGTTTATGTATGCTGAATCGTAACAAAGGCGCAAGCAAGCTTGCGCACTCCAAAGAATATACGAAATAAGATTATATGAATTCGGTTAATTCAGGGACGCTACCCTGTTTCCGACAGGATCAGGCAAATAGGATCGTTTGCTTTTTTCATAACGTCCGGTAGAGCAATCAAAAAGAATCCTCGTCGGCATCATAGACCATTTCAGGTGTCAAGGGAGGAGCATTTTCTGAAACCCTGAAGGCCGGGATGTTGTCAACACCTTCGCTGTAGCTTTTCGAAAAGAGCCCCTTTTTTACCAGGGCTGTAACCACTTCCCCGACAGTCTTGTGCTGCATGGCGGCAATGCTCCTTACTGCATGATAGACATCATCGTCAATTTTTATAGTGGTCCGCATAAAGCCAATAATGCACCTTGATGCTTTGGTGTCAAGATGGTCGTATGATTAATCATTTATTGGTGTTTATTTGGAGTGCGGCAGCTTGCTGCCGCCTTCGGTTCATCATATATAAGCGTAACAAAGGCGGCAGCAAGCTGCCGCACTCCAAATAATGACTGTCGATGTTATCTATCAACTTAGAAGCGGACCTGTCTTTTTTCGAATTAACAGGACTCCCAGCAACCCAAAACCCAATAAGACAGCCGTTGCCGGCTCAGGTACCGGGGTCGGATCAGGGAAAGAAATGGGAGTTCCTGAAACAATTAGATTATCGATTCGATTATTTCCCGAATAGCTCGTAGCCCCATCAAAGACAATCCGGAATCCTGCGCCGGGATTATTATTCAGCGCACCGATTCCTCCAAGATCATAACTCTGCAGCCTGAAATCCGTTGCCGGATCATACGGGGACCCGTATCCTGTCCATGAAAGCCCGGAGTCGATGGTGTAGAAGAACCGGTTGGATTTGAACCCGGTGCCGGTTCGCCGGGTAGCAAAACCAATGCTGATGGCGGAAAAACCTGTTGTATCCACCATCCAGGTAAGGTTGTTCCCGTTATTATCTTTATTTTTGAGAAGAAGAGCCGGACCCGCCGGATCCCCGGGTAAGCCGTTTACGGTACTTCCGCCTGAATTCTGGATATTTGCTTCCTCAAAATTACTGGCCATTGTTCCTATACCATAATCGACAAGGAACTCCTGTTCGCCTCCGCTTGTACCTTCAATTGCGTCGTTGAAATTCCAGAGGGAAATTATTTCCGCATGCACGCCTGCAATTAAGAAAAACAACATCAAAACAGTGAGACCGACATATCGCATTTCCTTTCTCCTTTCATTTCCGTCAGTCTCAATGTTTCACAAACGTCGTTTTCATTTTAAAAATTGTGGCCAGTGTTCCGTAGAAATTCCGTTTTTTAACCGGATATAAGAGCAGCCAATGTAAAATTACCTCATGGTTCTTATCGGATATATCTTTTTAAGGTATTGTTTGATAAGGATTTAAATTGTTTCAGCAGGTGATGTTAATGTTGTGTAAAGAAATTTTACATTTGATTTTGGGGCACATAAACTTGTATCTCATTGATAAAAATTAACTTATAGGGATTCACCCGTCCAAACCCAGATGTTCAATAACTGAATGTCGCTATTCTTTACATTTTACTGTTTGCGGCATGTTGTGTCCTGTTTGGAACTCTCCGTAGATAAATCTTTTATAATCAGTATCATACATTCATAAAATACCTGACGATCCTGCTGTAAGAGAATTGGCCCCATAATTGCTTCTATTTATCGCGTAATACATATAAGACTAATTCCATGGAGGGAATTCTTTATGAAGTTCATGAAGCTTTTTATTTTGGGCGCAATCATAGCTGCCCTTGGTTTGTGTTCCACCGTTACCGCAGCGCCGGTATTAATTGCTGAATTCGATGATTACGATGCGACTGGCGGCAATGATGTTATTTACGTAGGCGCCGATGATCATGGTTGGGGGGACGTTATCGGTGCGGAGTACTGGTTTGGCGTAAGGGGCGCGGAAGTCTATGTGGACAACGACGTCCTGATTATTGATATTTACACGAGATATCTGAACAATTTCAACCAATACCAAACGGAACTGGGCGATCTTTTCATAAGCACCGACGAGTGGACTCCTTTCGGTTCATCTCCCTATGTGGAAGACGATGCAAGCAATGGTGAAGATTGGGAATACGCGCTCGTAATGGATGACCACACAGGAGGTACCACATCAGGAGTTGCTTCCCTTTACAGCGTAAATCCCGCCGGCATAGTTCTCTCCTACGCACCTTCGGGTTATATCTGGCGCACGGGCCAGGAGGTGCAATATTCAGGCACCGGGGATCCTGCAGCTGTGGGAACCTGGGAATTCCTTAATTTAGGTGATCCGGATTCAGACGACTTTATTCGCTTCAGCATCGGATTCGGCGATTGGTCCTTCGGCGTGGAAGACATGGCTTTCCATTACACAATGAGCTGCGCCAACGATGTCATTGAAGGCGGATTTGACATACCTTCTAATACGGTACCGGAACCCTCGACACTCATCTTCCTCGGCAGTGGGCTGCTGCTCCTGGGCGGATATATCAGGAAAAAACGCTCCTGATCCTCTTTTATCTATTGTTTCATATCTCCTGCCCGCGGGAAGCGATTCCCGCGGGTTTTTTTTGTTTGGTGCACCCGGCTTGGTGTCCTTGGAAGTGCGGCAGCTTGCTGCCGCCTTTGTGACAATCCAGCAGACCGAACAGAAATCGGCAGCTTGCTGCCGCACTTCCAAAATCTAAAAAAACTGGATTCCTTATGACGGGCGTCACAAACAAGCAGGGAATGCCGCCTAAAGTAGAAAACTCCCCGAAACGATAAGCTTAATGGACAGAAAATTATACTTATTGCCTGTATTCTGGGGGTACTTTCAGACGATTATGGTTGCATCGATCAGGAAGCTTGAAGTTGTAGCTGCTTTATTTGCAATAATTTCGGCGTTGCTGCTTGCAGCGTGCAACAGCGCGGCGACGGGCGGGTCCGGAGGAGGCACCAACCCGCCCATTCCCCCACCGGATACACCAACACCGGTGTTTGGAATAATATCGCCCGATAACGCATCTACTGTGATAGGAAGCAAACAGATTGTAGTGGAAATGGACAATATAGACGTTTCCTCGGTGGAGGTCAGTCTGGACGGGTCCGCGACGCCCGTCTGTACTCTCACCGAAGCGCCGTACACCTGCCTTGTCGATCTTTCCACCTTTGATGTCGGCACGGCACACACCGTTACGGCCGAGGGCATCGACGGCGGCAGCGTTGTGGCAACCGATACCATCAACCTGGTACGCGCTGCCTTCGAAAACAACATCTGCAAAACCGCATCGGGTGGAGACACGACGCTTGTCACCTGCCTGTCCGATCTTTACAGCCAGGGACTCGCCGCGGAAAATTTCGACGACCAATATGAAAATCGCGACGGGGATCATACAGTTCTGAATATTTCACTGCACCCGCAGACGACGTACATTCACGGACCGTACGGTACAACCGGAATCGGAACCACTCCCCAGAACAGCGACCCCGAAACTCCCCTGACCGGAAATGCTTCACTCTGCTACAACGCCGGAGCCGGCTGGTGCGAGGGAACCGCACGTTATCTTATTCGTACAGGGGGTGCCAATACGCTGTACAACCTGTACACCGGCAGCAACTTTTACTGGTTTCCCGAACATACCGACCACGACGCGGAAGACCTCGCATACTACATGGTGCCCTTTGTAAACAGCTCCCAGGGATCCTCGGGTTCGGAGATGGACGAGGTCGGGAAATGGCTGTATACGCTCGCGGCTTTCACCCCGGAAACCAAAAGCGCGCTGCTTTCTTCAGGCACATTAATGCCGACAATTCAAATGCTCTTCCGGCGCACCCGCGTTGCGAGCGACACGGAGTATCTGTCGGGACTTGCGCACGCCAATGCCTTTGAAAATGCGTCCAATACATACTCCATGGTGCGCACGGCCAACAACATGTCCGCGGATGCCATTCCCCCGATGGTGCAGCTTGAGGTTGTCGAAGACACTTTCGACGCGGCTTCGGGCGAGGTGGCTTTCACTACTCCGGTGGCAATAGCGCGCAGGTGGCGCACGGAACCCGATACCCCGCGGCGGATTACGGTCAGCGCCGAGAACTCATTCGATCCCAACGGCCTTCCACTATCGTTTCACTGGCGGCTGATCCGGGGCGATCCCGATCACGTCCGCATTACTCCCCAGGGGGAAAATGGGGCTACGGCAGAAATCGAGATAGACTTCCACGACGCGGAACTGATCCAGATCGGCAGCGAGGAACGCCTGTCCACGCTGGTGTCGGTCGCCGTGTTTGCACACAACGGCTATTATTTTTCCGCCCCGGCTTTCATCACATCCTCCACATGGGATTACGTTCCGTAGCAGGAGACTGCGTAGGGGCGAACCTTGTGTTCGCCCCCGCGGCAACAAGCAAGGTTTTTGGGAGATGTAAAAAGGGCGAACACAAGGTTCGCCCCTACGTTCCTGGTGAGAGTGGATCCAGAGCGAACACAAGGTTCGCCCCTACATTATTTTCGAAGCAGATACCACCTAGCCGAAATGCTTCAGGGGCGGACGGCCCAGCGGGTAAACGTTGAAGCCGGTTTCGTAGAGCCTTTCGATATCGAGGATATTGCGCCCGTCGAATACAAATGCCGGTTTCTCCATTGATCGGTAAATTTTCTCCCAATCAAGTTTCCGGTACAGATCCCATTCGGTTACGACTGCAACCGCATGCACTCCCTGTGCCGCTTTATAGGGGTCTTCAACAAAATCAATTGTTCCCTCGCAATCCGCCAGATCAATGCGCGCATTCTCCAGTGCTTTGGGATCGCTGATAACCAGTTCCGCCTTTTCAGCCAGCAGTTTCTTTGCAATATAAATAGCCGGCGACTCCCGGGTATCGCCGGTATCGGCTTTGAAGGCAAATCCGAACAGGGCGATCCGCTTGCCTACGACGGTGTTGAACATCTCTCGAATCATGTTCCGGGCGAAACGCGATTCCTGGTATTCATTCATCTTCAGTACCGATTCCCAGTATCGAGCCGTTTCGTGAAGTCCGTACGATTCACAGATGTACACCAGATTGAGGATGTCCTTTTTGAAACAGGATCCGCCGAAACCGACGCTCGAATTAAGGAAACGGCTGCCGATGCGCGCGTCCATACCGACGGCCTGGGATATTTCCGTAATGCTGGCATCGGTTTTTTCGCAGAGGGCGGAAATGCTGTTGATTGAAGATATCCGCTGAGCAAGGAAAGCGTTGGCAACCAGCTTGGACAACTCGGCGCTCCAGATGTTGCTGGTGAGAATCCGGTCCTGCGGCACCCAGTTCGCATAGATATCGACGATTTCCCTGCGGGCTTTCAATCCGGCGGGTGTTTCTCTTGAACCGATCAGTACACGGTCGGGCTCAAGCAGGTCCCTGACAGCCGTTCCTTCAGCAAGGAACTCCGGATTCGAGATAACATCAAAATTCAGGTTTTTGTCGTTGGCGTTGAGTATGTTTTCCATTGTCTGCGCGGTCTTGACCGGCAGGGTGCTTTTTTCGACGACTATCTTGGGAGACTCGGAACTGTGCAGTATTTCGCGGGCCGTTTTTTCCCAGTACTGGAGATC
>CAZPHK010000175.1:0-9683 GCA_964586015.1 uncultured Acidobacteriota bacterium
CTTATCCTTTCACCCGGGGGTGGAGGCACTTCCACTTCCTTCAATTTGGCTGCAAAGTCCGGATCAAAGTTCCTGCCATTAGCGAGTACGTATACTCTGTCTTCCAGGTTGGGGGAAGCAATATCAAATTCGATTGATATCTGGAATCCATCCCCGTCCATATAGGTTGCAGGGCCTTCTTCCGAAACAAAATTGTACCAAAGGGAAATCGGAATCACTGTCTGTCCGGGTTGAATACGGAAACGCTTCTCCATAAACGTAAAATAGAGGAAGGGAGTGTCGTAGTTTAAAACGGAATCGTTGTAGAATTCGTGCGTTTCCCCCGTCCGTCCGGTCCAGATGCGGGCCATTTTTTGACCGTGCGTAGGATAAATCGGCCCCCAGTGTCCTGTAAATCCTCCGCCTTCACTGAAGAGCACGCTGTCCCTTTCAGCATAATGGTTCCAGTGATCATCTTCATAGGCTATGAAGTACCAGCCAGTATTCTCATTAAACGGAAAATCCATCCGATAGGCGGGACGATAATAAATCTGGTCATTCCATTCAACCGCGTTGAAACCCGGGATCAACGGCGTCAGGAATGGATCAGGAAGGACATCAAACCTCTGGGGCTCGTTCTGCCAGAGGTTTTCCGGGTCGCCCGTCAGTCCCGGAGGAAATTCATCCGCTTCAAAACTGCCGTTGAAAACCGCTTCAAACGCATCCAGTCTCCCTCTACCCAGCCCGAGATCAACAACTGTATCGGAGCTTGCAATCAATCTGTCTTTGAGCTGTTCTACATCGATCTCGGGCGAGTTCGCAAGCACCAGCGCTGCCGTTCCGGCCACATGAGGCGTCGACATGGAAGTGCCGGAAAGATAATTGTAATTGCCGTTGCGGACAGTTGAAAATATGTCGACGCCAGGGGCTGAAATATCAACCCACAGCCCCAAACTGCTGTCCGAAGCGCCCAGATCGCTCTGGTTTGTATTGGCTACTGCAAGAGCTTCATTGTAAAGGGCCGGATACGCATCTTTGAAATATCCTTCATTGCCGGCACAGGCGACAAACAGCACACCGTTATCAACCGCAAGCCTGACTGCGTTGTGAAGGTCTTCGTCCTGATCGTCTCCATAATTACTGTAGTTGATTACCTTAACTCCCCGCGCAATGGCGGTGAAAATTCCCATTACCTGGATAGGTATGGTTGTTTCATCTTCCCCGTCTTCATAGATTTTGACGGCCAGCAGGTCATTCTCCCAGGCAATCCCCGTGACACCCCTGTCATTGTCGCTGATTGCCGCCGCTATGCCGGCGACATGGGTTCCATGGGATTGAGCAAGGTCCCCTTCCATGGGATCCCCATCCCTTTCGGCAATGTCGCTTGAAAGAGTCACTTTGGCGGCCAGGTCGGGGTGGGTATAGTCAACACCGGAATCAATAACCGCAATTGTCCCCTCGCCGCCTCGAGTTGTTACCCAGGCTTCATCTGCGCGGATTTTTTTCGGTCCCCATTGGCGCGTTTCGAAGTACGTGTCATTCGGCGTTATGGCCGAACGCCGCGATATCCCCGTTGGAGCTGCGTGGTGAACTTCAGGGTGTAAGGATACCGCGGCCATCGCATTGATGGCACCGCTTGCATCACCGGTATCCGGGATGCGCACCTGATAAAGTCTAAAAGTGGACAGGGATCCGATTATGGTACCGTTTATTTCGTCCACGATGGATTCAATCGTCTCAGGCTCTGTTCCGGGAACAAACGATATCAGAATCTCGTCCGAGATGAATTTTCTTCCCAGCACGGGATCGGTGACAATCTTTGACAGATCGGATGGCTGCAGTTCCGTTGGGAAGCGGGTGACGCCGAATTGCAACACTTCTGCAACCACCGGATCCGCGGCGTCCGGATAATTAGCCTTAATTCTGAAATAAAGCGTCCCTTCGTTGTCGGAAGAAACGGGGAACGTTCCGCTGTATACGAAGTCATCGGCCGTGAGATCCCCCTGAGTGCCGTCATCCAAGAGGGATCCGACCTCCCTGATAACGTTCTGGGCTGCATCAAGCTGCTCCAGAATAATTTGGGTTGGAAGCAGAAGGGACTCATTTTGCCTTGTGGTAAAGAGGATATCTACGGTTTCCGAAACAGGTATGGCGTCCGGATACGCCAGTGTGGACAGGAGTACCGGGCGGCCGCTCTTTATCTCGACAATACTGGTTGCCTGGTATGTGGTTCCTGTTTCCACTATAGTGGCTGTCGTTGTGATTTCATAGGTGCCGACGGCATTTCCCAGGAATGTCTGCGAGGTCTGCCACGCTATGGAGCTGTTCGCAGGCCATTGCAGGGTAGTCGGAAGTTTCAAAGTCAGCCCGCCGTTGTCGGGCGCTACAGTCTGATCGTATAGTACCGTATAGTCGCCGATTGCGGTCATTTCAGAATTGACTATGTAGGAGATGCTGCCGGTTGTTCCTATAGGCAATTTGATTTTCTTCGGCGATGCCTGAATCCAGATTGTATCTATCGGTGCATCTGCAACATCGATGGCAAATTCCTGGGTGCTGCCGAGCCCGCGACTGTCTGTGACGATCACAGCCACGGAGTATTGGCCGGATTGATGGAAAGCCGGTGTCCATTCGATTAGGCCTGTGGTTTCGTTTATCGTCAGGCCTTCCGGGGCGTTGGCAAAAGCGAAGGTCAACGCATCCACGCCATCGGGATCTACAGCTTCGACATCATATACATACGCCTCACCCTCGACGGCACTCGTGACTGCAACGGAGGTAATTTCCGGCGGATGGTTGGCCGCAACCACCGCGAGTTTGTATTCCTGGATGTCGAACAAACCGCTGCCGTCTTCTACTCTGATATTGACCGCGTGGTAGCCTACCAGTCCGATACCGGGGGACCATTCGACAAGGCCGCCGGCTGCATCGATGGTCATGCCTGCAGGTCCTGTGATCAGTGAGAATATCAGTGTATCCCCCGCATCAGGATCCGCGGCTTCGACGGTATATTCGTACGGGTTGCCTTCAATCACCGCATTCAACGGCAGCGAAGTGATAACCGGGGGATCGTTGACGTTGGCTACCGTCAGTGTAAAGGACTGGCTGTCGTAATAAAGCTCGTCGTCATGGACAATTACGGTCACTGTATGGTCGCCGACATCTTCGTTGTCCGGCAGCCACTGGATCAGACCGGTCGTTTCATTGATGGTCATGCCTTCCGGTGCCGTATCCAGCAGGTAGGTCAGAGTGTCTCCCGAATTGGGATCGACGGCCTCCACGTCATAGACGTACATCAAATCTTCCGTGGCTGAAGTCAATGGGGAGGATGTGATCTGCGGCGGAAGATTGCCGAGCGCAACCGTAATAGTGAAGCTCTGGGTCGCGGTCAGGTTGCCGGAGTCCCTTACCTGAACCCTGATTGCGTGGTCCCCAACCTGGGCTGAAGTCGGAGTCCATTGAATCAAGCCGGTATTGGCGTTGATTGTCATGTCGGCGGATGGTCTCTGAAGCAAAGTATAGGATAGGAGGTCGCCTGGGTCCGGATCCGTTGCTTCGACATCGTACGAATAGAGCTCTCCCACAACAGCCGTCGTTACAGGGCTTGAAGTAATGGATGGAGGGTGATTCGGTGGACTTACAGTGATGGAAAACGCCTGGGTGTCGAACAATCCGCCGGGATCCGTTACGCGAACTACCACCTCGTGAATCCCCACATCCGCGTCAGTTGGGGTCCAGTATATCTGCCCGCTGGAATAGATCGTCATTCCTTCGGGGAATATATCGAGCGAATAGGTCAGGGGATCGTAGTTCTGGTCCGTAGCCGATGCCCTGTAATAATAGCGCACCCCAACCGTAGCGGTTGTTACAGGTGTGCTGGTGAAAGTCGGCGCCGTCGGCGGTTGAATCACTGTCAGGGTAAAGCTGTGAACATCCTCCAGACCGCCGCCATCCATGACGTGCACCGTTACTGTATGATCTCCCTGGTAGGAGTAATATGCCGGCGTATAGGTAATGAGGCCGGTGTCTTCATCGATCATCATGCCGGAGGGTTTTTCATCAAGCCAGTACGTCACACAGTCATGTGCGTTCGGATCGCTGACTTCCACCTGGTAGTTGAGAGTTTCTCCGACGAGAATTTCAGGCATGGGATTGGGCACGATGCTGGGTGGTTCATTGAAAGGCTCCCCTTGCAGGTCCGGCGTGATTCTTGCTGCAAAAGCACTGCTGCTGTTGGGACTCGGGTCGGATGCACAGGCCCCGCCTTCGGTTCCCGGAAGGTTTCCTGATACGGTGCTTCCGGCTATATAGATATCGCCTGTAACGGGATGAATGGCAATGGCCTCAATGTCTTCCTGATCGTTGCCGCCGACATAGGTCGCCTGAAATAACTGGGTCAGGTCCTGTGACAGTTTTGCGACGAAGCCCTCGGCTTGGTACCCGCAGCGTCCGATTTGCACCCCTCCCTCAACGCCCGGGAATGTTGGGCCGGAAACCATACCGGTTACATAGATGTCCCCCGACACGGGATGAGCCTCTACTTCTGTAGCATAAGAACCTCCGTCGGGACCGCTCAGATAGGTTGCCTGTCTGACGGCAGCCAGATCGGGGCTCATTCTTAAAAGAATGCCTGCAGAACCTGCGCCCTGGACTTCGGGAACAGCTCCTCCCTCCGTGCCGGGAAAGTCCCTGTCAGCGGTCCAGCCGGCCAGATAAATGTCCCCCGAAAAGGGATGGACCGTCATACCAAAAAAATCTTCATTGGCCGTACCGGGTGAGACATGACCGGAGCCTGCATAGGTACTTTGCAGCAGCTGCGTCAGATCCTCATTCAAACAGGCAACGAATCCATCCTGATCTCCACCGAGCGCTTCCTGGTAGCCCCCTGTTGTACCGGGGAAATCAACGGAAGTGGTTTTCCCGACTGCAAGGATATCACCGGAAACAGGGTGAACGACAAGGGCGTTCATCGCTTCATACTGGGTGCCGCCCAGGTAGCTCGACTGGATTATGCTTTGCAGATCGGCTGCCAGGCGCACCAGAAAGCCATCCTGCCCTTGTGCCGCCTCGGAAATTTTTGCAATAGAAGGCTGGGCGCCGCCTTCAGTGCCGGGGAAATCGGATGAAGAGGTAAGACCGGCCAGGTAGATATCTCCCGAAACCGGATGGATGGCTATGGGCGACCAGATCGTTGCGGCACTCCAGTACCCCTCGTAACCGGAGCCGCCCAGGTAGGTGGCCTGCAGCAGTTCTGTGAGTTCTGCGTTCAGACGCACTACAAAAGCGTCGTCGGTTCCGCCGCCGTAGGACGGCTGTGCTCCGGCTGCGGTGCCCGGGAAATCGTCGGATCGGGTGATCCCCGAAACGTAAATATCCCCGGTGGTGGGGTGAATTGCGATGTCCGGGAGCCAGTTTTCCTGTTCGCTGCCGCCCAGATACGTCGCCTGGAGCAGTGTGGCCAGGTCCTCTGACAGTCGGACGACGAAAAGATCCGTATTAGAAGCGTTTGCCAGGGAAGAGTCCAGAGCGCCGCCGTCGGTTCCAGGAAAATCGGTCGAAAATGTCATGCCCGTAACGTAAACTTCCCCGGAGATTGGGTGGATGGCAATATCGCTGCCCCATTCGCCCAGGCTGCCTCCAATGTAGGTTGCCTGGAGAAGAGGATCAATCACGACGGGTGCCTTGGGGTCATGCGGGCCCAGGATGAAGCCGTAGCTGTTGTCGCCTGCGAGTCTGTATGCTACCTGGACCGGTTCTTTCCTGCCGCTTATTTCCTGCCAGGCAACCGGTTTTGTCAGCGAGACCTCTCCGATGCCGGTGGACAGCATCAGGGATCCGTTTTGAGTCAGCGTTAAGGATTCAGCACCGTCAACGCGCATCCGGATATCGGACACTCTCGCTTCAGGATATACGGTGAACAATTTTTCCACCGACAGGCTGTGCGCTTTAAGGTGCATGGATATGCCGGGCCAGATTTCGCCAAGACCGACTGTCGTGTAGGTTGGAATATCCCGCTCCCAGGTTTGGCGGTTTCTACCCTTGAAGTAGCTGACCCTGGTCGGCGCTGTCTCCTTGCCTGCCACATTTGGACTCCCGTCCATAACCGTTTCGGTTATTGTCCAGCCTGAATAGTTCGGCTCGATTTCATCGTCCGTTCCTGTAGTTTGCAGGGAGTATACGAGACCCCCGTTGGTCGTAATGTAGATATTGCCGGCTGCAGTTGCCGCTGTATATGCGACCCTTGCGTCTTCCTGTCCCCGGTTCGCTATAAAGGGAACCTCGATGGAGCCCAGACTGTTTTGAATTTCTTTTCTTACCTGTTGGGATGGAGTGTACGACCTGTTTGCGAATAAGGGAGTATTGGGAACGCAGCGTCCGCAGACGTTAATCGCGCCGGGTCCGCATTCACCTGCAGGAGGTACTGTGAGGGTGAATTCCTGCTGCGCGAAGAGTCCCGTGCTGTCTTCCACGCGCACAATGACCGTATGCTGTCCCGCCTGGCTTTCGGCCGGCGTCCAGGTGATTTCCCCGGTTTCCGGATTGATGCCCATGCCGTCAGGAGCCGTTTCGAGTGAGTAAACAAGTGTGTCTCCGTCGTCCGGATCGTTTGCCGAGACACTGTAGGTAAACGTTACGCCGATCGCCGCATTTGACGGGGGTTGAGAAATAATTGTCGGAGGATCATCGACCGGTTGCACCGAAATTTTCACGGTGGTTTCGTCGCTCATCAATTCTCCGTCGTCGGCCACATAGGTGAAGCTGTCCGGGCCGTTATAATCCGGGGCAGGAGTGTATGAAAAAGAGCCGTTGGGATCCAGGTCGGCTACACCCTCCGTGGGTGGTGTTTGAAGTGTCGCCGTAAGCGGTTCGCCTTCAGGATCGGAGTCGTTTTCAAGCACTCCGGGGGCGCCGATGATGAGCTGCGCATCCTCATCAACAGAATAATTGTCAACTGTCGTAACGGGCGGTTCATTGGCGGGAGTAAAAGCCTCGACCGATACACTGTCCGGATTGCTGTTCTCCAGGCCGTCGTTCACGATCAACTGAATGATGAATGTGCCGACAACGTCGGCAGTAAAAGTCGGGTTTGCGGATGTGGGCAATGAAATTGCTGCCGTGCTGCCTGCGGGCCTGGAAATGAAGGACCACAGGTAGGACAAAGCATCCTGATCGGCATCGGTCGAGCCGCTTCCATCCAATGAAACAAGATCTCCAACGAGAACTTCCTGGTTGGAACCGGCCTCGGCGACCGGTGCTGAATTTTCCATGTTAATAACCACTGTGTCCGCTGCGCTGTCAACCATGCCGTCGTTAACAACAAGTTGAAGCACATAGATTCCGAACACATCCACGATGAATTCAGGTTTTACGGCTGTGGGGTCGGAAAGGGTGGCAGCGCTTCCGGAAGGAATGGAGACGAAAGACCATTCATATGAAACGGGATCTCCGTCGACATCGTAGGAGCCGCTGCCGTCCAGTTGCACCAGATCACCGGTCACTACTGTCTGATCCGGGCCGGCCTCTGCGACTGGGGCGGTATTTTCCGTACTGATCGTTACTACGTCGGGATCGCTGTCTATGTAGCCATCATTAACTGTTAGCTGGACGACGTAGGAACCCGGAAAATCCGCCGTAAAGATCGGATTTACTTCAATCGGACTGTCCAGAACCGCGCTGCTTCCATCGGGTTTACTGTAGAAGTGCCAGGAATATGTAAGGGGGTCTCCGTCGACATCAGAGGAGCCGCTGCCGTCCAGATGTACCGTTTCGCCTACCAGAACCGTCCGGTCCGGCCCGGCATCAGCGACTGGGGCCCTGTTTGGAAATTTCAACTCTCCAACGACAACGGTAAAAGTCTGTGTGTCGATTCCTCCCATGCCATCGAAAACATCTATCGTGACTGAATAAGCTCCGATCTGACCGGGCAACCAGGAAATCAGGCCTGTATCGGGATTCATGTTCATACCTGCCGGAAATTCGGAAAGGCTATAAACAACTGCGTCCCCATTAGGATCGCTCGCGTTTACATCGTAGTTGTATGGGATTCCCTCTGTACTATGAGTTATGGGGTTTGTGTGGATTACAGGGGCATAGTTCTGTATCGTTCTACTCCTGGATGCAGGATGTGACGAGACTACTGACGAATAACACCACTCATCCTGAAAACGTGCACCAACAAGATAAAGATAGGTAATTTCATTGCTTACGCTGTCGTCCAGGTACGTGGAGTATGTTGAAGTAGTTTCCCCGATCTTAACGAAATTTGAGGGATCATTTTCATCAGAACGATACACATCGTAGCGATCTGCTCCCGGCATGTGAGACCATACAAGCTGAACTTTTTCGGACTTACTCCTGGCTTCTACCTGGAAACACGGCGTAATGGATGCGCTTGCAGTACCAGCGTTGTACCAATCAGCTCCTTCGTGAACAATAAGAGATATGGTGTGCGTTCCCTCAGGGAGGTACACAAGGGGTGTGGGACCATAGGTGGTTGGAAAAGGTCCAAACCACTGATAGATAACAGGATTGCCGGATGGGTCGTACCACCCCGTACCGTCCAGTATTTCGTCACGACCGAGAGGCTGGTTCTTGTTTCCGAAAAAATCATCACTTGAATTGATTTCCGGAGCCGCTGCAAAAACTTCTTGGGGTTGAAAGTAATCGAGAAACCGCTTGAGAGAGTTCTTAAAAGTGGATGAATCCTCTGAAGGAATCAAGCCCGTCTCCCGTAACGGCGAGCCGTGGAGGACTATAATCAGAAATAGAACTTTTAGCATAAACTTCAACAAGCGGCACTTCTTCCATCCAGCCATAGCTATTCCTCTCTTTCAATAGAGTTGGAGGCTTGACTCGTTACATGCTTAATGAACATGGGATTCAGGCCATGTTTTGTAAGATCCATTCGTAAAGGCTCATATTGGTATGGATAATGCTGAAGAATCCTCAAACAGGCCTGTGCGGAAATCGGATTCATTTCCAGTATATGGATTACGGCTGCTGTGCGTTTCAGATCGTACGCGGAGGCAACCAGGATAAAAGGATCATATCCAATCAATTTGCGGACCTCGACAAGTTAATCCGAACACAGGACATGGCTTGGCTTAAGAACAAATGAAGCAATTGATATTCCAAAGCTTCAATTTCAGGATTATTTGTTAGATTTTTAAAATAAGCGCTCTTTAAAACAGTTATTTATAAAGAGTTACAACGATATATTCTATTTCGTTGCCCTTTTATTCAACTATATTTATTGGGGCTAGTGTACACCGGATATGTAAAAATTAATTACATTTTCGGGCGATTAAAAATCCGGCAGCTTTAATATATTGCTGGAATAAGACTTATCTAAATCATGTTTCGTTGATTACTGTAAAACATCCCGACACTGCAGTTGCGGCGAACCTCGGGCTCCCCCGGGGGACGTAGGGGCGAACCTTGTGTTCGCCCGGCGTAACATCCGGCGTTGTATGGGCGAACCTTCTGTCCCGCCCAGGTGATTGTAGGGGCGAACCTTGTGTTCGCCCGGCGTAACATCCGGCGTTGTATGGGCGAACCTTCTGTCCCGCCCAGGTGATTGTAGGGGCGAACCTTGTGTTCGCCCGGCGTAACATCCGGCGTTGTATGGGCGAACCTTCTGTCCCGCCCAGGTGATTGTAGGGGCGAACCTTGTGTTCGCCCGGCGTAACATCCGGCGTTGTATG
>CAZPHK010000176.1:0-8683 GCA_964586015.1 uncultured Acidobacteriota bacterium
GTTCGCATTGCTTTCGCCGGGACAGTTCTTGCCGCCTTTATGGCAGGAAAAACCCCTACCAGAATCGCCGAGATAATTACCGTGACCGCGGGAATATACAGGCTGCGGGCATTTATTTCGGTATACATCCGGTCGAACGCCATGCCTCCGTATGTAATCTCCATGGGTATCGGAATGCCGTGAATCGATATAAGCCAATTAATGCCGAGGCTTGAAATGCCGCCCAGGACGACACTGACAAGCACGATCACCAGAAGTTCCAGAAGAACCAGGGAAACAATCTGCCCCGGCCTGGTGCCGATCGCCTTCAACAAACCGTACTCCCTTCTTCGCTCCAGCACGGACATCAGGACGGTATTCAGAACCCCGACAGCCACAATAAGAATGATGATGAAGAGCATAATCCACATGCCCTGTTGATCCGCCCGCATCGCATCATAGAAAGTTTGCGCGAACTTCTGCCAGGGCAGCACTTCCAGATCCGGATTGTCGAGTGCGTTACGAATGGATTCCGTAATTGCATCCACCCGCTTTAAATTGTCCACCATGACGACAATTTCATGGACCTCTTCACCGACCACCAGAAAATTCTGCGCGTCCGACAGGTTGAGATACAGGCCCAAACGATCGCTGGTTTCGTCGCCGGTATCCACAATCCCGGTGACATTAAAAATGTCGTTCGCCATCGAACCGTCGGCGGCCTGGGTTAAAAGAACGATCCCGTCCCCGACCCGGGCCCCGAGTATCCGTGCGAGGCCCTTGCCGAGAAGCGTCTCGTTCGGTTTTCTGGAAAGAAAGGCCCCTTCGACAACCCTCCGGCTGAAATCGGTGGCCTTCTCTTCAAAAACCGGATCCATGCCGATCATCCGGACTCCCGCCGTCTTGTCCCCCAGGGAGGCCAGCCCGGCCGAATATACCCTGGGCGCCCAGGATTTCACCCCCTTCACAGACTGAATGGTCTGCCCGACATGTTGATAGTCCTTAATTGTGTCGTAAATGGAAGGTTCATCCATGTACCCGGCCCGGTGCACCTCTATCTGGCCGAGCCGGTCGCTCGTGAACATGTTAATGATGAAGGAATAGGTTCCGTCCGACCAGCCGATGGACACGGCGGCCAGGATAAATCCGCCCAACATTGTCAGGGACGTGAGAGCCGTTCGCCTCTTCTGGCGCAGCATGTTTCGAAATGCAATTTTCAGAATCACAAAAATTACCTTAATTTTTAATCTTTTGTACGAAGATTGCGCATTGAAAAGGTATCTTCGGAAATGGATATATTAAATTCCGCTTTCAAATAGCGCAAAACGGTTTTCTGGTCCTTTTTATCCTGTGGAATAACTTCCATGACCGCCGGGATCAGCCGGTCGTCGAACCGCTTGACGTCCCTGAAATTAATCACCCGCATCAACCGGCCTTTTTCATCGTAATACCGGTCCCACACCGGGATGTAGTCGTCCCTTCGAACCGCGGCAATTATCTTCCCCCAGACGACGGGGACGCCTTCTTTCGGCGTCAAGGCAACGTACAGCAGCTCCGGTCGTTCGTCTTCCGGATGCGTGAACTCATATCGATAGTCGTCGATCAGGGTGAATTCCTTTACAAGATCGTCGTTTGTAAAATCGGATCCCATCCAGGAACTCATCATCATGGAAGGGGGGATCTTGATAATCTTGTTCGCGTGGGGCAGGTAGTTCCACATTTCACTTTTCAAACGAAGCGTCGCCACCCCCTTTTCCTTGGCCGGAGACAGAATTCTGATAAATGTCTTGGTTTTACCTTCAGTCCAGGTTTGCATACTCAGCGTCCGTTTCCAGTGCGGCGTCACAATTTCCATCTCGACTTCGGAGTAACTGGATTCTGCGCGGTAGAGTTCGTCTATTTTCTTTACAACCGTTTCAAGATCCTGTGCGCGCAAGCCGTGGATTGAATCTATCCCTGAAAATAAGAGAATCCCTGCCAACAAGCTGAAAATACGCTTTCCGTGCATTACACCTCCCCGGGGCACTATGTCCGGATATTGCCTGAAATCATAAACCCGTCACCCGATATCAGACCGTTTAAGTATCTGATTGTTTTCCAGTGGCTCACGATCTTTCACAGCCTCAATCCATAAGTCGAAACCGGAAGCAAAAAGTTCATTCAAAATCGGCGAAACTTACACTTTATCTTTAAAGAATATAATATTCCCCGGATTTTTTTAAATTGCGACTCCGCAGCAGCATCACTATCTGCTAAAATCAGCCCTGAATTTATATATTTTAACCCGCCGGGGAGTGGTGAAATATATTTTTCACAACACCCCAGGGGAGCTGATCGATGAATCCGGACAATAGGTCTTCTTCAACTGATGGACACACATTTCCCGAAAAGTTATCAAGCTGGCTTCAACGAATCCGCCAGGTAAGTTCGGGATTCGAAGGACAGCGCTATCTGGCCAAGTGGCTCTTCCTGAGCACGGCTATCGGAATAGTCGCCGGCCTGGGAGCCGTGGCATTTTATTCCGCAATCGACCTTTGCACGGAGCTTTTCCTGGGCCGAATAGTAGGCTATATGCCGCCGGGGCCCATTGGGGAAGGGTCGACGGAAATTGTCCCGATGATCCGGCCATGGGTTTTGCCGCTGGTTACGACCGTGGGCGGTTTGATCTCGGGGCTCATAGTATTCAAGCTGGCTCCGGAAGCGGAAGGCCACGGAACAGACGCCGCCATTGAAGCCATTCACAAAAAAGGCGGCATGATCCGTCCCCGTATTCCTTTAATCAAATTGGTCGCTTCCGCCATTACCATCGGCTCGGGAGGTTCCGGAGGCCGGGAAGGACCGGCGGCACAGATATCGGCCGGATTCGGTTCCCTTATGGGGAAATGGCTGCACCTGGACGCCCGTAGCCGGCGCATCGCCGTTGCAGCGGGAATCGGCGCCGGCATCGGTGCAATATTCAAAGCGCCGTTGGGTGGGGCTCTTCTGTCGGCCGAAATCCTCTATATTCACGATCTGGAAATTGAGGCGTTAATCCCGGGCCTGATCGCTTCCATCGTCGGCTACAGCGTATTCGGCGCTGTCAACGGTTATAAGCCGATTTTCGGCGCCATGCCCGGAATCGAATTCAACCAGCCGATCCAGCTTGTCTATTACGCTGTTCTGGGAGTAGCCTGCGGGATCGTGGGAATTCTGTACGCAAAATTCTTCTACGGAATCCATAATGTGTTCCACAAGATATCAATGCCCGATTGGATGAAGCCCGCACTCGGCGGACTCCTGGTGGGGTTGATGGGGCTGGCAATACCCCAGTGCCTTCACATGGGGTATGGATGGGTTCAGTTGGCGATGGATCCCAATACCCTCCCGCTCTGGATCCTGCTCGTTCTTCCTTTTGCTAAGATACTGTCGACTTCGCTCTCGATCAGCTCCGGAGGTTCCGGCGGCATATTCGGACCGGGCATGGTCATCGGAGGCATGCTCGGAGCTTCCTTCTGGCGTCTTTTCGCCGAAATACTCCCGGGCATGCCCACCACTCCGGCGCCTCTCGTCATCATTGGGATGATCGGCATGTTCGGCGGCATCGCGCATGCGCCGCTGGCGGTAATGCTGATGGTGGCGGAGATGACCGGGAACCTTTCATTGCTGGCGCCGGCAATGATTGTCGTGGCGATTTCAACGGCCATTGTCGGGGACAACACCATTTACCGAAGCCAGATCCCCGACCGGGCGAGTTCCCCCGCGCACAGGGTTCGGATGAGTTTCCCTCTCCTTTCTTCCCTCCTGGTGCGGGACGCCGTATCGCCGTGCACAACCCTTCCGGGAAGCCTCCCGATCGATGCCGCCAAGCCGTATTTTGTCCACGACCCGGCGTCGGTCATTGTCTTTCTTGACCCTGCCGGAAATTTCGGCGGTGTGGCGACAGCGAGACAGCTCAACAGGATTTCCCCGGAGAAAACCGCCGTAACGCCTATCAGCAAGCTGGACGACAAGGACGCCGTCATTCTCAATCCGGAAGATCCCATGGATACCGCCCTCGAACAGCTGACGGCACGGGGATTGAGCTGGGCTCCGGTCGTCGAATCCGGCCGTTTATTGGGCAAACTTACAGTGAAAGACGCGATCGCGACCTATAGGCATACACTGGAAAGAAGCATTCGCCGGACCACGGAACTTCCCGGGAATATCGCGGTTTTCGAAGCGAAACTGAATCCTTCATCCCCCGTTGTCGGGAAACTGCTGCGCGACGCCCACTTCCCGGCCGACACTCTGGTTGTTTCCATCGTGCGGCAGGGCAATACCATTTTCCCCCATGCCGATACTCTTCTCGAATCGGGGGATATCATCGTCGTTATGGCGGATCCGGCAAGCGAAAACGTGCTGCACTCTTTCCTCGGCAGTATGGACGCCTTCACCCCGGTTAAAAAATAACGGGACGAATCAGATATCCGAAGGCACTTTTGAATTCTCCAGCCTGACTTCTTCCTTCCTGTAATTTTCAATCTTCAATCTTTTAATTTTAAATTATTTTAAACGACCACAATTGTTTACAGGGGAGGGTCTTATGAGCCGATATGAAAATAGGTAAACCGCGGCGGTTCGTAGATCCCCTCACGGATTCCGGCAATAGCCGGATCCTTAAAACAAGGACCTGACGTGCTGAAGAAATTCATTGCGAGACAACCTATATTCGACTCCAAAGAAAATATCTATGGCTATGAATTGCTGTTTCGTTCCGGACTGGAGAATTTCTTCTCCTGCGAAAATCCCGACCATGCCACTTCGTCCGTCATCGTCGATAGTTTTCTGCTGTTCGGCATTGAAACGCTTACCGCCGGGCGCTATGCCTTTCTCAATTTCACCGACGATCTCATTCTGAAAAAATTTGCGACACTCCTGCCGAATCATCAGGTAATCATCGAAATCCTGGAAACCGTCGACCCGACCCCGGAAATGATATCCGCCTGCAAGGAACTGAAAAGCCGTGGATATCAACTGGCCCTGGATGATTTCGAATATCGTCCGGACCTGGACCCTCTGGTCAAAATTGCCGACCTGATAAAAATAGATATCCAGAAAACTCCACTTGAGGAATGGAAAGAACAGGCAAAAAAGTTTGACGGTCAAAACATCCCATTTCTTGCGGAAAAAGTAGAGACGCGCGAGCAGTTCAGGATGGCGCAGGAATTAGGATTTAAATATTTTCAGGGATTCTTCTTCGGACAGCCGGAAACCTTTTCTACCCGGGAAATCCACGGATTCAAGCTGAATTACATTCACCTGATGAAGGAAATCAGCGAAGAGCATCCGAATTTCGACAGGATTGAAGAAATCGTCAAGCGGGAACCGATGATTTGCTATAAGCTCTTCCGCTACCTGAATTCCCCGATTTTCGCGTTCAGCCGGGAAATACAATCCATTCACCATGCACTGATCCTGCTCGGGCTCAATGAAGTCCGGAAATGGATATCCGTCGTCTCGCTGGCGGCTATAGGGGCGGATAAACCCTCCGCTCTGATGACGTCCCTCATCGTACGGGCTAAATACTGCGAAATGCTCGCCTCCCTGATGGGGAAAAAGGAACTGGAGCTGGATCTCTTCCTCATGGGCCTTCTGTCCATGATCGACACCGTACTCGAAAGTCCTTTAAACAAAATCCTCGAACAGGTCTCCACTTCCAATGCGGTAAAATCGGCTCTTCTGCAGGGAGACGGGCCGCTCAAACCCGTCTTTGATCTTCTCCTGGCTACCGAACAGGGGAACTGGTCCCAAATCTCCCAGAATGCATCTCTTTTGGCTATTCCCGAAGACGAACTGGCCACGGCCTATCTGGGGGCCATTGAATGGGGAAACGAAATTGCACAGTTCGAAAACGAGACACGAGCTCATTAGACGGCCAATTTATTATGAAAACGTTAGTTGTTCTATAAGGCTCCAAGAAATTTGGCCGATTAACAATAGAGGCCACTTAGGCAAAATACCGATCATGTGCCCGTGGCTCAGTGGAGACTAAGACCGGAACAGGTAATTCCTACCGGAAACGTGTGACAGGTTCTTGAATCCAGCTCTGCAGGAGGCTGAGCCAAGCCACCGGAGATTGGCCTGGTTGAACTAAAAATAAATTTAATGAGGTGGGGAAAATGTTGAATTACCGCAATCTGCAGATCCAACACAAACTCATCGCGAGTTTTGCCGTTATCCTCGTTGTGGTGTTGGTATTGGCGGTTTCGAATTACGTTGCGAACAGCCGCATCGGCTCTCTATCCGACAGCCTGGAAAAAAACGCCTACATGGCATACAAGGATGGCGCTTCCCTGGTTGAGAGCTTTACAAAATTATCCGAGGCCCTTACGGAAGCGATCGGATTTTCCGATTCCAGCAAGCTGGAAAAAGCCGCAGAGCTGGCAGGCGATTTTGATTCCACGCTGCAACATCTGAAAACGGTGGCCCCCGATGACGCCCCGGAAATTGAAGGAATCGAATCCGATTATAAAAAATATTTCGAGACGGGCAAGGAGATCGTAACCGCCCTGGTGGATTTCAACAATGCCAATTCAATAAATTCGAAACTGACCGAATTCGGGACCGCCGGGAACGATCTTCGGGAACGATTGGTCGGGTACACCCAGTCAAAAGACTCCATTTTTCAAAAAGGAATCAATGAAGTCACCAACACCGCCAATTTCTATGCCAATTTCACGATCTGGATCAGCCTGGGAACCATGCTGTTGGCCGCATTCCTTGCAATCAACCTGGGACGCTCCATCGGCAAACCGATTCGCGAAATCGCCCGGGTAGCCGAAAAAGTCGCGGTAGGGGATCTCACCGTCCGAATCGAAAGAACCAAACGGGGAGATGAAGTAGGCATCCTGACCCGTTCCTTCCATTCTCTGATCGGTTATATCCGGGATCTCTCTTCAGCGATTGAGGGGCTCAGCAAGAACGACTTGAGCGTTAATATCGAACCCAAGTCCCCTCAGGATCAGCTGTCCCTGAATATCCAGAGAACAATCCAGACGCTGAGAGACCTGGCGGAAGAAACCAAGAACATGACCCGCTTCGCCATGGACGGAAATCTGAGCCAGCGGGGCGACGCCTCCAAGTTCCAGGGTGTTTATGCCGACGTCGTCAACGGGATGAATATGACCTTTGAAGCCGTTGTAGGGCCGTTCAACGAGACAGCCGCGGTGCTTGAAAGGCTGGCCGATCACGATCTCACCGCCAGGGTCACGGGCAATTATAAAGGGGACTTTGAAAGAATCAAGCAGGCCATGAATACCGCCAGCAACAACCTGGAACAGGCCCTCTCCGAGGTTTCCACCGCATCTCAGGAAATCACCACCGTTTCGGGACAGATCAGCGGCAGCAGCCAATCGCTTTCCGGCAGCGCAACCTCCCAGGCCAGTTCATTGGAAGAGGTTTCGAGCAGTCTCCAGGAAATGTCTTCCATGACCAAGCAGAACGCCAGCAATGCCAAGGAAGCCAGAAGCCTGTCCGATGCCGCCCGTTCCACCGCCGGCAAGGGGGTAGACAGCATGAAACGGCTGTCGGATGCCATCAACCGGATCAAGACATCGTCCGATTCCACGGCAAAGATTGTTAAGACGATCGACGAAATCGCATTCCAGACCAACCTTCTTGCTCTGAACGCGGCCGTCGAAGCCGCACGCGCAGGGGACGCCGGGAAAGGATTCGCCGTCGTAGCCGAAGAGGTCCGCAACCTGGCCATGCGAAGCGCGGAAGCCGCGAAAAACACGTCCAACCTCATAGAGGAATCGGTGAAGAATGCCGAAGGCGGCGTGGAAATAAACCAGGAGGTCCTGGTAAATCTCGAAGAGATCAATACCCAGGTGAATAAGGTAAGCGAGGTTATGGCCGAAATCGCTTCGGCGTCGGATCAACAAAGCCAGGGGATTGACCAGATCACTACCTCTGTCCAGCAGATGAGCGACATGACGCAGCAGAATGCGGCCAATTCGGAAGAATCCGCGGCATCGGCTGTTGAGCTCGACAATCTTGCCCACAAGATGCAGAAACTCGTGGATGCATTCGAAATAGGGATGCAGCCGAGCACTCAAACCAAAAGCGTTCCCAAAACTTCTACGGCATCATCGGCTCCCAAACCGAAGATTGCGTTGGGCAGTCCTGCAGTAAAATCACAGGGGGACAAGCACAAAAGCCCGGGAAACAAAGCCGAGGAGCTGATCCCTTTTGACGCCGATTACGATATCCTGAGAGAGTTTTAACGCCTATTGGACGCATAACTGATTTTGCTAGCCACGGGGGCTGTCACTTAGTGACAGCCCCTTTTTTTTATTGGTGTGCCTCGTACGTTGCACGTTGAACGTTACACGTTGCACGTTAAAAACAAAAAGATCGTTAAACGTTCAACCTGCAACGGTCTTTAGATTATGTTATCGTGTAACGTCAACCTCCTTGGAGTGCGGCAGCTTGCTGCCGCCTTCGATTCGTCATACGCAATCTTAACAAAGGCGGCAGCAAGCTCCCATCTCCAAGGAAGCCGACGAATTCCAGATATTACCTGAAAAATCAGGAGCAAGATTTTATGACCGGCAATCCTTTCTCCCCACTGAAGCTTTTCTCCCACATGGATCGTCTGCATGAATGGTGGAAAGGAGAAAACGTTTATCCGATAACGCTGGAGCTGGGCCCGGCTACGGTCTGCAACCACTACTGTACGTGGTGC
>CAZPHK010000176.1:8693-9665 GCA_964586015.1 uncultured Acidobacteriota bacterium
GGATTTTGCAAGAATTGTGGATATTAGTCCTATGCCTATTTCGGAAAACACCGGAACGATGCCGGTGTCGCGAAGCCCTACCCGGACAGCAGCATCATGAAGTTCGCTTTTTATAAGCGCATCCTCGACGAATGTATTCCCCTGGGCGTTAAAAGCGTCATCCTGTCGGGGAGCGGCGAGCCGTTCATGAATCCGGAAATATCGCAATTTATTGAATACACAAAACAAAGCGGCGTGGATATCGCCATAATCACAAACGGCTCCATCATCCGGGAACGGGACATCCTTGCAGCCGTATCCTGCGCAACCTGGATCCGGGTAAGCCTGGACGCCGGGACGTCGGAGACCCGCCGGCGGGTTCATCGAACAGCCGAAAACGATTTCGAAAACACCCTGGAAAATTTGCGGCGCATGGCCGCTGCAAAGAAGAGGCTGGGTACATCCGTTCAGCTGGGTTCCCAGATTGCCCTGTGTCCTGAAAACGTCCACGAAATATTTGAAGTGGCCCGAGTTTCCAGGGAATGCGGCATTGATTACGTCCAGATCAAACCCGTAATTTTCCACCCCAAGTCGTCGGATTCCCAGCTTGAAAGGGATTTTTTTCTGAATGCATTAAGCGCGGCGCGCGGCGCGCGTGAAAAACTGGAGGATGACACTTTCAAAGTCTATGTCAAGGAAGACCAGTTTGGTGCAATTCTGGCCGAAAACTATGAAGTCGGCCTGTATAAAAAATGCTATGCCAATTTTTTTCCGATTATCGAGGCAAACGGCCTCATTTATTATTGCAGCCAGACCCGCGGTCTGCCCCAATTCGCTTTGGGTGATTTGAAAAAGAATACCTTCCGGGAAATCTGGGAAAGCGAACAGAGGAAAAGGGTCAACCGGTCCATCGACATTACGAAATGCCAGCCGATATGCCGGTGCCACCCGATCAATAAAGTCCTCTGGTCCGTCCGGCACCCCGATCCCGGC
>CAZPHK010000177.1:0-5956 GCA_964586015.1 uncultured Acidobacteriota bacterium
AGGGATCCGAGCAACAGCTCGTAGCAGACGATCATGACCGATTGGGCCAGGTTGATGCTGTTGGCATTGCGCTCCGTCGGAATCCGCATCAGGAGCTGGCATAGCCCCAGATCGTGGTCGACCAGCCCCGTGTCTTCAGGACCGAAAAGGATTCCGACCCTCTGTTGAGCGGCATGATCCAGGATTCTGGGAACAAGCGAGCGGGGCGAGTAGGTTTGGGATCGGTACCCGCCGGTTTTGCCCGTCGTCCCTACAAGGAAACGGATACCCCGCAAGGCGCTGCCGAGCGAACGGCAGGTTTTCGCGGAATCGAGAATCTGCCTGCCGCTTTTGGCCAGGCGATAGGATTCTTCGTTAATGGAGCACTTCGGCGCCGCGAGGATGAGCCGGCTCAATCCCATATTGAACATGGCCCGTGCGGCGGAACCTATATTCCCGGGATATTTGGTCCCCAGAAGGATTATGGCGATATTGCTTCCGAACATTTAGTTACTTTAAAGCAAAGGCATTTTTGCGGCCACTTATTTGTTGTGGAGTGAATTCATAGGCCGGAATATCTTTAGCCCGCATTTTTCCACTGTGGGATTGAGCTCGCCGCGCGTATGGCTTTCTGCTCCGCCGTAGAAGAAACTACCTGAAAATTGAGGGTCAAATATGAGAATATTGGAATAGTGTAGGATCCAATCATTTCGGGAGGATTTGAAATGCGTTCATTTTTCGCAACTGCATTTATTCTGATAGGGACGATCTGCGGTTTCATGGTTCCATCGTTGCCGGCTTCACAGGCTGAATCGGAAGGCGAATTGACCCCGGAAGAGATAATCCAAAAGTTTACGGAAAAAGAGTCCGAGTTTTATGAGGCCTGGATGCGGTACACCTATACACAGACGGCTGTGGTACGCGTTCTGGAGGTCGATAATGTCCCGGTTAAAAATGAGGCCATGATGCTTGTTTTCGAGGTTGTATTCAACGACGACGGGACTCGCGAGGTGAGGCTGGTGGATAGAAAAGGCCAGCTGGGCGCTTTTAGCGGCATAAAATATACCCCCGAAGACGAGGATGTCATTACCAACCTCAATCCTTTTGCTTTGACCTCCAAAGATCTTTCCTTGTACAGGCTCAATTATAAGGGGAAGGAGCGGGTAGATGAACTGGACTGCTATGTTTTTGACGTAAAGCCCAGAAGTCTGAAAGACAATAGATTTTACTTTGAAGGGACAATCTGGGTGGACGATCTGGATTTTCAGGTTGTGCGCACATTCGGAAAAGTAGTGCAGAAAAATCCCAGAAATGATGAAAAATACCCAAAATTTGAAACGCTCCGGCAGGTGATTGACGGCAAATACTGGTTTCCCGTCTGGACCCATGCCGACGAGACGCTCCGTTTTCCCGATAAAAATGTGCGCATAGAGGAAACCATCACGTATGAGGGCTATAAGGAATTCGGATCCAAAGCTACAATCCGATTTGAAGGGCAGGCTTCTCCGGAAGACTCGAAGTAGTACTTATTGGCGGAAATTAAAGGAAGTTCAGCTCGACAGGTGGATTTCGATCTCCCGGATGTCCCCGAAAGACTCTACTATATATTTTTTAAGTTTGGCGATCAGTTTCTTTTCCGCTACGCGTACCGCCTCCCGTGATATGCCGTATTGATCGGCGATCTGCTGGAGAGTCTCCGGCTCATCGGCAATCAGTCTCCTTTTCAGGATCATGCGTTCCCTTTCGTTGAGGGTGTCGGCAAATTCGGTAAAAAGTTTATCCAGGAGCTCCCGGAATTCCCCATGGGCGATTTTATCGTCCACGCCCTGTTCCATGAGAGGGAGGGTATCTATATAGTGAATATCCCCGTCCTCGTTATTTCCCAGCGGGGCGTCCAGGGAAATATCCGGTCCGGCCATGCCCTTTGCTACTTCCCTGACCTCTTTTTCGTCGACCCCGAGGTTCCGGGCAATCAGCTTTGAGGTTGGCGCAATCCCTTTTGCTTCCAGTTCTCTCTTTTCCTTATTGAGGTTCATGAGGATCTTCCGCCGGGTGTTGGTCGTTCCGATTTTGACCATTCTCGTGTTATCGAGGAGGAATTTCAGAATGAATGCCTTGATCCACCATGCGGCATAGGTGGGGAGCCGGGTGCCCCGATAGGGATCGAAGCGCCTGACGGCCTGAATCAGGCCGAGGTTTCCTTCCTGAATGAGATCCAGAAGATTGCGGTACACCTTCTGGTAAATCATGGCAATTTTAACGACGAGTTTGAGATTTGAGGTTACCAGGCGATATGCGGTTTCGCGGTCTCCCTTTTCGTAGTACTCCACCGCAAGTTGATGCTCTTCCTCCCTGCTCAGCGGATCAAACCTGCTGATTTCGGACAGGTAGCGTCGGAGCGGATCGTACCTTGTGATCTCGGTCGATCCGGCGGGGAAAACCAGACTCTCCTGTTCCGGCCCGGAGTTGTCCTCAAGCACCTCTTCCAGTTCCGGTTCCCCGTTATCCGTCAAATGATCGGATGTTGCCTTTTCGTCCTTCACGGATTTTCCCTTCCCGACCTATTAATAACCTAGAATCTCTAAACTTGGAGCAAATGTAAAGGATTAGTCCACATTTTCCACAGGCTTCCGGATTCAATGGGCAGTTTTCCCTGAACGGTTTGCCCGGGTCTGCTGCGCGCAGGCGCCGATTCGTTCGAAAATCCCGAGAGATACGGTAAAGAACCGTAACCCGGGTGCCCTATTTCTTTGCCGCCATACCTCTGCCTACCATCAGCTCAAGATCTTCCTGCAGGCTCTGCAGATCCTCTTCATGCTCCACTTCCTGTTCCAGGATCGTCAACGCCATATTGTAGGTGACCATGTCCTTGTCTTTTGTGGCATCCATGAGGTTTTTATAGGCGGATATGGCACACTGTTCTCCCGCGATATTCTGTTCCAGCAAAACGAGAACATAGGGGTCTTCAGGCGCGTCATAGGCACATGGGCTCAGATTGAACCAGTTTTGAGGATTGGGGACCGGATCGCCGCCCAACTGGATAATGCGGTCTGCGATCAGATTTGCGTGATTCAGTTCCTCGGTTGCGTGGAGATTGAGCTCTGCTGCGACCGCGTCTTTCATCGGGCCTTTGATGACTTTGGCGCCCAGCCAGTATTGGTAATAGGCAAGCCATTCGCTGGCAAAAGCGCCGTTTAAAAGACCGAGCAGTTCATTGATGTCCATTCCAACGATTTCTCTTCCTCTGGTACCCATGAATTCCTCCCAATATGAGTAATAGCTGTTGTGGCGCATGCCGGAGACTGCCTTTCTCCGGACACGAAAAAATATTTGTTACGGGATAACTATACCATCCGCCTGGAATCTTCCCGGAAATAAAAATATTGTTTTGCCTTATCAATGTCCCGCATGTCATCATGAAATAAGGTTTTATCTCAGAACCTTATGGAATCCGGAACATCCTGCGCACAATCCGTCGATATGGATGCCGGTCGAAGGTCGCGCTTATGACGAATGAAAAACAGCCTAAAATCCATTTTTACAAAATAACAGGAGCCGGCAACGACTTCATTTTCATCGATAATCGAAACGGTGTGATTGATTCGGACCACTGCCGGAATCTCGTCCGGCTTGCCTGCCGCCGAAAGCTTTCGGTCGGAGCCGACGGGATGATGCTGATTGAAAACGATCCCGAGGTCGATTTTAAGTGGCGCTTTTTCAACTCCGACGGCAGCGAAGCCGAGATGTGCGGCAACGGAGCCCGTTGCGCGGTCCGGTTCGCGTATCTCACCGGGATTGTCGGCAAAACGCAAATGGCCTTCCGTACCCTCGCAGGCATCATCCGCGGAGAGATTTTCAACAGTACGATTAAGGTTCAGATGCCTTCCCCATACGGCCTGGAAACAGGCTTTTGCCTCGAAGCCGCCGGACGTTCCTTCAATCTGGATTCCATAAATACCGGCGTGCCCCACGCGGTCTGCCTTTTAAGTGACGAAAGGGAGCTGAGTCAGGCGGATGTTCAGGGTTGGGGACGCGAACTTCGATTTCACCGCCGCTTTCAGCCGGCCGGTTCCAATATTAATTTTGCCTGGATTGAGGATAACCGTCACATGGCGGTCCGTACCTACGAACGCGGAGTGGAAGGCGAAACGCTGGCCTGCGGCACCGGTGTGACTGCTTCGGTACTGACCGCCGCCGTCGGGGGGCTTGTGGCCGGCCCTGTTGAAGTCAAAACTCGGGGCGGGGAATGCCTGACGATTCACTACCAGTGGGACGGTGAAAAGTTCGAGGAAGTTTATATGGAAGGCGAAGCCAGGGTTGTGTATGAGGCCGATCTCTGGCCTGAAGCAATAAAACAGTAAGCAGTTGGCAGTTTTTCTACCGGCTGAACTGTTGAAAGGGCGAACGCAAGGTTCACCCCTGTTAATCTATCGTTCCCCCAAAATCGGAGTTCGAATCCGAAAGAAGGTACTGCCGCTGCCCGCTGCCTACTGCTTTTATGTTAAATGCGGGCCGATTTGTCGCAGGAGAGCTTCTTTCGACACGGCGCCTACAACGGTTTCAACCGCATTTCCATTCTTGAACAGGATCAGAGTGGGAATGCTTCTGATATTGTAATTACCTGCAGTTCCCGGATTCTGATCCACGTCTATTTTTAATATTTTCAACTGTCCGGCTTTGTCCCCGGCCAGGCTTTCCAGAATCGGCGCCGTGGCGCGGCAGGGTGCGCACCATGCCGCCCAGAAGTCGACCAGAACGGCAACAGGCGTTTCCAGTTCTTTGTGGAAGCTGTCATCGGTACCGATGACGATCCAGGGTAACGGACTCCCGCATTTGCCGCATACGGGAACCTGGCCCGGTTTAGGGCTGCCAAGCCTGTTTTTCGCGCCGCATTTTTTACAGGTCGTTGTTGAACTTTCCATTTGTATTCCTTTCCAGCAGTAAACTTCGAATGAGAAAGGTCACGTTTGCGGGACGCTCGGCCAAACGTCTCATGAAATAAGGATACCAGTGCGCGCCATAAGGGATATAGATGCGGACATTGTAACCTTCGAGCGAAAGCTGTTGCTGCAGATCCCGCCGTATGCCGTACAGCATCTGAAATTCGAAGCCGTCTTTCGGAATATTTTTAGATAGAGCGAATTGTTTCGCGGCTTCGATTATGGATGCATCGTGGGTTGCAATCGCAGGATAAGGCCCGCTTTCAAGCAGCATTTTCATTAATTTGACATAATTCGCGTCCGTGTCTTTTTTGCGGCGGAAGGCGATATCCTCCGGCTCCCGGTAGGCGCCCTTGACCAGTCGGATGCGAATTCCTTGTTCCATCATTCGAAGGGTGTCCTGCTCGCTGCGGTAGAGGTATGCCTGGATAACGGTTCCTATATTGCCCAGGCTCCGATGGATCCGCTGTACAATATCCAGTGTTCGGTCCGTGCACGAACTGTCTTCCATATCCACACGGACGAAATTCCCGAGACCCTTTGCATGCTCGGCGATTCGAACGAGATTCCGTTCGCAGAAAGCCGGGTCCAGGTTGAGGCCGATCTGGGTAAGCTTGATGGAAAGATTGCAGTCGGCCTGTTCTTTATAAATTCGATCCTGCGCTCCGATCAGTTCTTCGCACGCGCTATGCGCATCTTCCGTTGTCAGCGTGTTTTCTCCCAGCAGGTCCAGTGTGCCTGTTATTTTACGGCCGTTCGCCTGCTTTATGACCCGGACGGCGTCATCCAGGGTGTCCCCGGCAATGAAACGGGAAGCGGTATTGCGAAAAAACTTGAAGCGCAGAGCGAAATGCTTAAAGCCTACCCTTCGGGCCAGGAAAAGAAAAAAGGCACGCATCCGAATTTACCCTCCTGGTTTTAATTGTAACAATACAAGCTGCCCGCTGCCTACTGAAGACTGCGGACCGCAGGCTGTCTTGTCGCCGGGGCGAACACAAGGTTCGCCTGACAAGTAAAGGAGTACTGAATTCCGGGTT
>CAZPHK010000177.1:6056-9664 GCA_964586015.1 uncultured Acidobacteriota bacterium
ATCGACTGGCGATATTGCCGGACTGAAGATAAGAAGGGCGAACACAAGGTTCGCCTGACAAGTAAAGGAGTATTGAATTCCGGGTTATCGACTGGCGATATTGCCGGACTGAAGATAAGAAGGGCGAACACAAGGTTCGCCCCTACGAGATCATGTTGCCCTCTTTATTTGAGTTTGTATCCAAAACGGAGTGCGGGCGACTGTGTTTGGATTGACGGGATGGCGATACCGGAATAATATCGGATGGAAATGATCGTGCCACTTTTCCCATTGCCGAATGCGGTGCTTTTTCCCAAGACACCCATGCCTCTTTTCATTTTTGAGGACAGGTACAAGACCATGGTCCGTGAGGTTATTGCCGGCAACGGGGAACTGGTGATCGCATTGATGCGCGAAGGTTTGGAATTCAGGCAAACGGGCATTTCAGCCGTCCACAATATCGCGTGTTTGGGGAAGATTGAAAGCTATGAAGAACTGGATGACGGCAAGTACAACATCGTTGTAGTCGGACTGCGACGCGTCCGCTTAATGCGGATTGTGGAACATTCCCCTTACCGGCTGGTTGAAGTGGAGATGCTTGAAAGCGTTGAAAGCCCCGAGAACTCCGAGGAGATCATACAAAAGCAGGATCATCTGGGAGGACTCTTTTCAGAGTTCACCGAACTCGCCGCGGGAGTGCAGCCGCAGGCAATGGATCTTATGCCTCAACTGGACTTTGAAGCCCTTGTCAATATGGTGGCGATGACACTGAACCTTCCCTTTGAGCAGAAACAGATTTTGCTTGAAACCGACGCACCTTCCCTGAGGTGCGACATGCTGATTCCGATACTGCAGCAACAACTTGAGACGCTGGTTATTGTCCGCAAGTACGAGCATATTAAGCCGGAAAATCCGGGATTGAATTGACGGATCCGGCCCCGGCGTTTTTGCGCGGTCTGTCGGCGGACAATGCGGCGGCACCGGGAAATTTAAAGGAGTATGACTCAAAAATCGAACGGATCCTCAACGGGAAATAAGGGCGTATATCCGGCCTATCCGGCGGACAGCATCACCGATATCCGCGATCTTTTTATCAAAAGCACGGGGAAATATCCCGATAAAATCGCCCTGCAGTATAAACGGGCCGGTTGTTGGATTCCCTTGACATACCGTCAACTGCGAAATGAAGTGGAACTGGCAGCCTGCGGACTCGGTTCGCTGGATTTGAAGCCGCGGAGCGACAAGCTTGCCATTGTTGGGGATAACAGGCCGGAATGGGCTGTCGGTTATCTTGCGGCTGCCTGCACTGCGATAGCCTGTGTCCCGATTGATAAAGATTTAAAGGAAATGGAGGTGCGTAACATTCTGAACATTTCAGGCGCACGGATTCTGATCTGCGACGACAGGCACCTGCCCATGATCCTGACCTTCCGGAAGGATCTTCCCGACCTGAAGCACATATTCAATATGGATGCAACGCATTCTGCAGGCGGTATCCTGAGTTTTTCCGAGCTTAAGCGTTTGGGAAGAGATCGTATGGCAGCCGGCAGAAATGATTTCCAGGAAAGCGCCGTTTCGGCCGAAGATCGACTTTCCATTCTTTTCACGTCGGGGACCACGGGAAGCTCCAAAGGCGTAATGCTGACCCATGGAAATGTAGCCTGCAATATAATGGATGCCGTGAAGTGGGTGGATCTTCGCGCGGAGGACCGCTTTTTGTCCGTGTTGCCGATGCATCACAGTTACGAATGCACCGATGGATTTTTGCTTCCCCTGTATCGCGGCGCGACCGTTTCCTACGCGGAGAATATCCGTCGCATAGCGGAAAACCTGGTTGAGACACGGTCGACGGCCATGCTGGGCGTGCCGCTTCTCTGGCACGCCATTTACAGTAAGATTGAATCTGCAATGGCGTCCAAAGGGCTTTGGAAAGTGAATGCCGCGAAAAAAATTGCGGCTTTTACTGAAAAATATTTCAAATGGAATATCCGCAGGTTGCTTTTTGCGAAAGTGCATGAAAATTTCGGAGGATGTCTGCGCATACTGATTTCCGGCGGCGCCGCGATCGATCCGGCCGTTGCCAGAGGTTTCCGCGAACTTGGGATCGAGTTTCTGCAGGGATACGGGCTGACGGAATCCGCTCCGATTCTGACTGTAAACAGAAATAAAGCTTTTCGGGACGCGGCGGCGGGACTGCCTCTGCCCGGCGTTGAAATCAGGATCGCGGATGACGGCGAGATTCTTGCCAGGGGGCCGAATATCATGGAGGGATATTACGAAAATCCTGAGGCAACCCGGGATGTGCTTCAGGATGGATGGCTCCGCACGGGCGATTTGGGATACATCGATTCAGACGGATTTCTCTATATCCGGGGAAGAAAAAAATCGGTCATTGTTTCGCCCTCGGGCAAAAATATCTATCCGGAAGAAGTGGAAGAGGAAATTCTCAGATCGCCGTTCATATCCGAGTGTCTTGTTTGCAGCCGCGAAGCGGGTGATTTCGGCCGGGATTTTGCCATTGAAGCGATTGTTGTTCCCGATATGGAGTATTTTTCAGGTCTTGAACCCGGCGGAAGCGGGCAGCCCGGCCGTGAGTATATCGAACAGGTTCTGCAAAAGGAAGTGAAGGATCGCTGCGGGAATCTGGCCTCTTATAAAAAGGTCAACAGGGTCAAGGTGCGTCTGGAAGAAATGGAAAAAACGACAACAAAAAAAGTAAAACGATATCTTTATACAGACTGATCCGCATTTTCAGCCCGCTTTACTCCAACCGGAACCTCGAGAGAAATGCGGATATGCCGTTATTGGATTTCTGGGCAATGGTAGAATCGGGAAGATAAGGAAATACAAATGTCTAATGCAGAGTCCAGAGTGGCGCTGATTGCCGGAGGCGTACGGGGTATCGGTAAATCCCTGAGCCTGGCGCTTGCCGGGCGCGGCTGGCGGATCGCCGCCTGTTTCCGGAAGAACAGGGAAGCGGCCGAAGCGCTCGAATCCGAGCTTGGCGCCTTGGAAATGCGGGGATTGCTTGTCCAGGCGGATGTTTCCAAGCCTGACAATGCTTCCGCCCTCGTACGTCGGGTCGAATCGGAATACGGCCGCATCGATGCGCTTATCCATTGCATCGGCGCCTACCACAGAATCCCATTGCTGGAAGAGAGCGTCGAAGGCTGGCACGAAATGTTCGACCATAATCTCCATCCGGTTTTTTATCTGAGTCGTCTGGCGGCCGCCGGCATGATGAAACGCCGATGGGGACGTATTGTAAGTTTCAGTATGGTGAACGCGGACCAACAGGTCGGGCAGCCTTTCGTTGCCGCCCACTACATTGCAAAAATGGGAGTCCTGGCGCTGACGCGTTCTCTGGCTAAAACTCTCGCTCCCTTCGGAATTACGGCCAATTCCATTTCGCCCGGCTTTATTGATACGGGAAGCGTGCCGAAGGAGGTCATTGCGCAGTCCATGAAAAGCATCCCGGCGGGATATATCGGCAGCCCGGACGATGCCGTGGGAGCGGTTTGTTACCTCCTGTCGGATGACGCACGCTACGTGAACGGCACGAATATTCACCTGAGCGGGGCGTGGGGGATATAAAAACAGTCTGCAGTCCGCAGTTAGTAGGGGCGAAC
>CAZPHK010000178.1:0-9643 GCA_964586015.1 uncultured Acidobacteriota bacterium
GCATCCTCGATCTCAAAATCGGAACTGATATCTATCTTCTGATCAAGGCCCGGGCGGTGCATCTTCTCGCATAAAAAACCTTCGTTGATGGAGTGTGTTAAGTTGATGGATGAATGGCGGAGGTGAAGGATTTTTGGAGGTTGACGGATCGTGAGAAAGTGCTAACGTCCTAACGTGCTAACGAGAAAAGCCTTCGCTGATGGAATGCGGACAATTGATGAATGAATGGTGAAGAGATTAATCTGTTGTTCCTTTACAAGGCGGGCCGAAAAACGCCCAGTATATGCCCTCCAACGCAGGGTCTTGCGCCAGAAGTTCCGGATCCTTAAAATCCTTACTTATATCCGACCGATATAACCGGTCCTTGACACGGTAATAAACCACATCATCCTCAACCAGCAGCACTTCACTCTCAATATCATCGGTCTTGATTGTGTAGTCTTTTCCCGTCTTAACGTTGTATAGGAAAATCTCCTCATTGGGATTTCGATATAAAAGCCTTAGAAATCTGAGGCCGCTGTTTCTTTTTTCCTTTCTTGCTTTGTTAATTGCTTCCTTTTCCTTTTCACTTCCCTGGACCAACTCTCCGACCGGAATTCCCGCCATCCAATTTCCGAATGGTTTTAATTGAGTGAACCCTTTCGGAAATACTCCCGGCACTTTTACTTCCTTCCAGGTTTTTTCAGATTTATCAAACAGCTGAAATACTTGTTTTTTTGCTTCACCGGAATCTTCTCTTGGGAAAATAAGATCAAATCTCTCCGTTCCTATCATCCACATTACGGACCACATAGTCTGCTCAATTCCGTTAACAGACCATATTCCGGTTTTTTTCAAAGGCAGCGCATTATATGGCATCGGGGGCAAATCAATATTGATCAAGCGATTTCCGGTTTCGTCATACCAAGGCTTTTGCAGGTAGCCTTTCGGGTCGATAAATAGGTCCATGGAGTAAGTATCTAAATGCCCCACTCCCGAAAGGCCGGGAATGCAGGCATATTTTAGAACGTCCGGATCCAGTGCCTTTTCCCTGCCTGTCCGAAGATTGATGCTGTAAAATTGATTCTGTTTTAATTCACGCGAGTAGCCTTCAAAAGCCAGGAATAATCCTTCCCCAGGAATATCGAGCAGGAAGATCCTGGATGGATTCCATTTTTCACTTTCAATGTCGACATGACCGGTTTTGCAGGGATCATTCATGTTTACGATTATGAGGTGTTGGGGATAATAATGAGGTGCAGCTGCTATCAGCAGCCTTTTATCATGATAGGCTCTGATGAAATCTGTTGTCTCCGTCTCTTTTAGCAATTCCTCCACAACTGTAAGGGACCTGTCTTCTCGCGATAATCTATATAGGCGTGCCGGAACATTCATTTCGGAATCATCCGTTGGATATCCTGATACCAAATAGAGTTCCGTTAGTTCCTGTCCTCTGATATCAATAATACCGATTTGGGCAATAAGAAAAGCGACGATTAAACCCATCATTTTTTCTAAAAAAGTATTGTCCTTGTAGCCCATAACCTGTACTCCTTTATTGTCCACATGCGCAATATCTTTGACTGATTCGCTGAACATAGTTAAGGAGAAGATCGTCATTGTTCTCTCTGGACGTATCCCATTTTCCAGTATCCGGATTGAACACTATATAATCGGCGGGACCGGCCCCGTTGTATTTATTTAATGGGTTATTTCATTTCTGCCTGGACTCGGCCATTCATCCATCAAATATTGTATTATAACAGCGTAGGCTTTTCACATTAGCACTTTAGTACATTAGTACGTTAGCATGAAACATCGGTGTGCCGACCTAACTTCTAATCAGCTTTTTGTAGTAGTTGATCAATCCATTTGTGGAGCTGTCGTGTGAGGTGACGGGCTGGTCGTGGCGCAGTTCGGGCAATATGCGTCCCGCAAGCTGCTTGCCGAGCTCCACGCCCCACTGGTCGAAGCTGAAGATGTTCCAGATGACGCCCTGGACGAATATCTTATGTTCGTACAAGGCGATCAGGCTTCCGAGCACGCGGGGCGTAAGTTTCTTGAAAAGGATGGAATTTGTCGGCCGGTTGCCTTCGAATACTTTGTGGGGAGCAAGACGTCGGATATCCTCTTCGCTTTTGCCTTCCCTGCGCAGCTCGGCCGTTGCTTCGTCCAACGTCTTGCCGTTCATCAGAGCTTCGGTCTGGGCGAAGAAATTGGAGAGAAGAATCCGGTGATGTTCGCCGACCGGATTCTGACTAACGGCCGGAGCCAGAAAGTCGGCCGGGACAAGTCGGGTTCCCTGGTGTATCAGCTGGTAGAAGGCGTGCTGGCCGTTGGTGCCCGGCTCGCCCCAGATGACGGGACCGGTGCTGTAATCAGGCCGCTGTCCCGAGCGGTTGGTGCTCTTGCCGTTGCTTTCCATGTTGGCCTGCTGAAAATAGGCCGGGAACCGGTGCATGGACTGGTCGTAGGGCAGTATCGCCTCGGTTTCGGCTGCGAAGAAATTCGTGTACCAGATCCCGAGCAGAGCCAGGATTACCGGGATGTTCCGTTCGAAGGGAGTTTCCCGGAAATGGCGGTCCATGGCATGGGCTCCCGAAAGCAGTTCTTCAAACCGGTCGAAACCGACAAAACAGGCGATGGACAGTCCGATTGCCGACCAGAGGGAGTAACGGCCGCCAACCCAGTCCCAGAATTCAAACATGTTGTCGGGATGAATTCCAAAATCCCGGACTTTATCCGCGTTTGTAGAGATAGCGACAAAATGTTTCGCGATATGCTCCGGATTGCCCGCGCTTCCCAGGAACCACTCACGGGCGCTGAACGCGTTGGTCATGGTTTCCTGGGTCGTAAAGCTTTTGGACGCGATTAAAAAGAGGGTCGTTTCCGGGCGGAGCCCTTTCAGGGTTTCAACGAGATGGGTGCCGTCCACGTTGGAAACGAAATGCGTGCTCAGACCGGGTAGCGCGTAGGGCCGCAGACATTCGGTAACCATCACGGGGCCGAGGTCGGATCCGCCGATGCCGATATTGACGATGTCCGTTATGGCGTCTCCGGAGTATCCCTTCCATTCCCCGGCTCGCACCCTTTGTGAAAACGCCTTCATCCTGCCGAGAACCTCGTTTACCGCGGGCATGACATCCCGGCCGTCGACAAGAACCGGTGTATTGGAGCGGTTGCGCAGAGCCGTGTGAAGTACGGCGCGATTTTCCGTTTCATTGATCGGATCGCCCGAGAACATGCTTTCGACGGCATTGCGGACTTCGCAGACATCGGCCAGATCAAACAGCAGGCGCAGGGTTTCGGCCGTAATGCGATTCTTGGAATAATCCACAATTATATCTTCAAACTGAATCGAATACGCGTCGAAGCGGGTGGGATCTCGTGAAAAAAGATCCTTCATGTGCAGGGAATCAACATCCCTGTAATGATCCTTCAGTTTTTTCCATGATCTTGTCGCGGAGGGATCGATTTTGGAAAGCATGGCGGGCCTTAATTTTAGCTGTAATAATGTTGTTGCTCATAGGGCGAACACAAGGTTCGCCCCTACATCCTTATGTTATTCGGAACCGGGAACTATGATCGCGGATTTAATGTAATCAAGGTTAGGGAAGGTTTTTTCGAGATACGCATTGCCTTCCAGCTGGATGCGCCGCTGGTCCGGATTCTCTCCATACTCGTCGTTGATGGCATCCACGGTCTCCATGCCCTTCGTTACCCGGCCGAACGGAGGGAATCCCTGTGCATCAAGAAATCCATTGTCCGCATAGTTAATGAAAAGCTGGGTTGTGCGGGAATCAGGGCCGGCGTGCGCGAAAGTTATATATCCGCGTTTGTTCGATTCCTTCCCCGGATCGTCTTCGAATTGCGCCGCCCGCCAAACGGTGTTCAGCTGGGGGTCCCCGTTAATCCCGAACTGGACCATGAAGCCTTCGACGACCCTGAAGAACCGGCAGTCGTCGTAATAGCCGTTTTTCACAAGGTTGTAAAAGCGGTCGGCCCCCTTGGGGGCCCAGGCGCGGGTAACATCGACGGTGAATTCGCCTTTGGAAGTATCAAAAAGGACCTGGAATGTATCCGGGGCTGTTTCGTTTAATTCATTGGGATTCATAAGCATCTCCTGAGGTGACAACGTTGGTTGCAGATCTTCGGCCGGCAAGAGCGCAACCGCAAAAAACAATGCGAACATGTTCATGAACGCTATTAAGGATAGCTGTTTACTTATTTTAAACTTCATAATTACTCTCTGAGAATTCTTCCGATCCAAAGTTTCTACGGGGACCGGATGGAATTCAATGGGAAATGGACGACCGATATATCCGGGTGATCCGCCGGCTACTGCCGGCAGGACGAGCAGATGCCGTACAGGTAGACCTCGTGATCCTCCGTGATGAAACCGGGCGGGGTCAAACTCTTTTCATTGAAAGCACATCCGTTTATTTCAAAGAGCCGGTCGCAGGACCTGCACTGGAAATGATGGTGATGTTCCTTCCCGGCCCTTTCATAGAGAACACCGCGTTCAGGCGTAAAAATCTTTTTCAGATATCCGTTTTCGACCAGGATCTTCAGATTCCGATAAACGGTTGCCTGATTCAGAGATCCGACGTACCGGCGGCCGAACTCCAGAATTTCGTTGATTCCAAGAGGCCTGTCAATTTCCCGGAAGACTTCCTGAATTGCATTCCTTTGACTCGTTTTTCTCTTCATTCCAATACTCCGATCCGCATTTTCAATGAAGTACCGCTTCGTTCGTCACGGTAAAACATGCAATCACTCCTATCGGTTCACCGTGTCTTAAGAAGCACCGGAAAATCCGGAAACGAATTTTCATCCTAGCCTTCCGTGGAGCTTATTGCAAGTGTATCCGCAATAATTATTGACACGGTTCCAAGATTATGAATAATGCAAATACATTTGCAATAGCGGAAGGGAGACGACGTGCTGGATTTTTGGGCAGTGACGATAAGAGTTGTTCCCGCTTTTGCGCTTGCCTTTTCCGGCGGTGTGATCAGCTCCCTTTTTGCGGTTTCCCACGAACGCTTGTGCCGCATGATCAGCCTCGCGGCGGGAACATTGTGCGGTGTGACTCTTTTCTCCATCATTCCCGAATGCTACGAAGCACTGCCTTTATGGCAGCTGGCGGCTTCTCTTTTTTCCGGATACGCCGTTTTTTATCTGATCAGCCGGTATGTTTTTCACGTCTGCCCCGCATGCGCGGCCAGCCATTTTGACGACGCCACGACTCACCGGTTCGGTGAAATTGCGGCGGCCATGGTAATTGCGCTGGGAGTGCACAGCACGATGGACGGACTGGCGCTCGCGATAGGGAAGGAAGCCGGAATGTCCGCCGGACTGGATTCCTCCATGCTTCTGGCGATATGCGTGCATAAAGTTCCCGAAGGTCTGGCTCTCTGTGCGCTGTTGCTGGCTGCCGGCTTCCGCAAAAGAATTGCCCTGATATGGGTTGCCGCCGTGGAAGCGACGACCCTTTTGGGAGGCGGCATCGGATTGTGGGTAATTCCGCATATTTCCGGATTGTGGCTGGATTCCCTTTTAGCCCATGTCGGAGGCGGATTTATATTTCTTGCGCTTCATGCCGTGTTCGGTGAGCTGGTCAAGCACGGCAAAAAACAGGTCCTTCTCTATTTTTTCATCGGCGTAGCATTGATCGCCCTGTTGACGCTTCTTGTGCATGGCCGCTAAAAACTTCACCGCAGAGACGCAGAGAACGCAGAGAAATGAGATTTATAATCGATCAGATGGATTTGTTTCTCTCCTGATATCAATCGTGAAGATTCATTACCGATAAGAATTGATGAACCACGTTTCATACTGCAACGGGCAACCTTTCGATAGTGCAGGTTGCGATATGCCTGAAGAATATCCGCGAGTATAATGGCGGTATGAGACGTTCCGGATTCGCCGATCTTCCCCTGCATCACGGCCGGGTTCCGCCCTGGCTGGCCGAGCGAATGGCACGGCTGGGCGCCGGCATTGTCGAGTCGGTACTCTACCATTACGGGCACTCCGAACTGCTGTCGCGGCTGTCGGATCCCTTCTGGTTCCAGGCCCTGGGTTCCGTCATGGGAATGGACTGGCATTCGTCCGGGATTACGACGTCGGTCATGGGTGCATTGAAGAGAGGCCTCGGGCCGCAGGCCGACGAGCTGGGAATTTATATCTGCGGCGGGAGGGGGCGGCATTCCCGCAACACTCCGGTCGAGCTGCGAAATGTCGCGGACCGCAATTCGCTGGACGGTAATGTCCTGGTCCGCAACAGCAGGCTGACAGCCCGGATCGACAACAATGCCGTTGCCGACGGATTCCAGATCTATCTGCATACTTTTATTCTGAGCGCCGACGGGGAATGGGCCGTGGTTCAGCAGGGGATGAATACCGTGAGCCGCATGGCGCGGCGGTATCACTGGCACTCCGCCAGTGTAAGAGATTTCACTTCAGAACCGCATACGGCGATTGTGGGAGAGCATCAGGGCGAGATTGTAAACCTTGTGGCCGCGCAGGCGCAGGATGCCCGGAATGCCCTGTTGTCGATTTCCAGGGAAAATCCGGATCGTATCCTTTGTGATGCCCGTAAATTATCGCTTCCCGCCCGCCATCAGGTGCTTGCCCGGGACATCGATCTCAGGCGCCTGGGCGCCGTTCTGGCCGTGGCATACGAACGGGATTTTCGAGATTTTGCCTCGCTTCTTCTGCTTGAAAATCTCGGACCGAGGACGCTGCAGTCCCTGGCGCTTATTGCGGAAGTCGTTCACGGAACCCCGGTCCGGTTTTCCGATCCCGCACGGTTTTCTTTCGCCCTGGGGGGCAAGGACCGGCATCCGTTCCCGGTGCCGCTTAAAACCTACGACGAATCCATTGCCGTTCTCCGGAAATCCCTGGAATCCGCGAAATTGGGAAACTCGGAAAAAACGGATGGATTCCGCCGCCTGGAGGCATTCACACGAACGGTTGAAGCCCGCTTTGCCCCACGGGCTGATTTTGAGGCGGCCGTCGCCTACGAAAAATCAATTTCCCCTGAACTCGACGGCCGGAGCGTTTTCGATGATAAAAAGAAAAACACTTCCCCAAAGAAGTCACCTCAAATGTCCCTGTTCTAGATGAGTCCGAATTTCTGGATTCTAACGTCAGCAGGTTGGCAACCTGCAAACTATTTAATCTTTCGAGTTACAGGTTGTTTAATCCGGCTTGGGCCGGCTTTTGGCGTGTTTCTCCTGATTTTAAAAAGGGCGAACACAAGGTTCGCCCCTACACACTTCCTTACTCCTGTTTTTCTTTATATTTCTGAATGTTCGCTTTCGCCGTTCGCCGATCGAGATGGGTGCGGCGCGCCACTTCCTCGTAGGTGCCGTGCCGTTCATAAAGGAGTTCACAGTAACCCGAAAGCAGCGTTTCGGCGTCCAGTGTTCCTTCGTCGATCCCGGCATGCAGGCGGGACTGCAGGTCGGATGCCGTGATCTGAGTATCCCCTTGATAGGAACCGGTCAGCAGAATCCTGCGAACTGCCTGTTCGAGTTCCCGGACATTTCCGGGCCATGCGTAATCCTTTCCCGGCGAATCCGCAATCCCGCGGCGCACCGTATTCAGGATGTCCGGGGATGATTCCCCCGCAATCCTTTGGACGATGAGTGAGAGAAGGTCGTCCATTTCCGCGGGATCTTCCTGAATGCGCTGCCTGAGGGACGGGACCACGACAATGTCCGAACAGAGCCGGTAGAAGAAATCATTTCTGAAATGGCCGCCTGCACGAAGGTCGCTCAGAGACCTGTTGGTTGCGGCGATGATCCTGCCGCGGAAACGGCGTTTTTCATGGCTGCCTACGGGCGTAAATTTGCGTTCCTGGAGAACATGCAGGAGTTTGATCTGGATCGGTTCGCCGACGTCCCCGATTTCATCGAGAAAAATGGAGCCGTATGCGCTGCATCGGGCGAAGATTCCCTCGTGGGCTTCCACGGCGCCGGTAAATGCGCCTTTACGGTGCCCGAACAGTTCCGATTCGATCAGGGTTTCGGGAAACTGGGAAAGATTCAGCGCCGTATACCCGCCGGTGAAGCTTTCGACAAAGGCTCCCCGTTTTTCATCGAAGGGAATGAACCCCGACTGCCCGATGGCTGCCGCCGCGGCTCCTTTTCCGGTGCCGGTTTCGCCGAGCAGCATGGTTGAAAAATCCTCCATGCGATTCCAGAGATGCCGCTCGTACAACCGTATGTCGTTGGTAAAGACATTGTTCCAGAGATGCCGCCGCAGTTTCTTCATCGATTCGCAGCGGCCGATCAGGCTGCGGTCTATGAAGAAGAAAGCGCGGCGTATCTGGTAAAAAACGGCCAGGTAAAACCTGGCCTCTTCGGGCGAAAAGCCTTTGCCGCACAATTTGTTGAATACTTCACCATAGAAGGGAACGGGAAGCGGCTTATCGCCGGCTTTCGACTGGTCGCCGATATGCCGGTCCAAAAGAGTCAGGAATTGATGGTAGGCATCAAAAAGAAATGCACGCCGCAGCAGTTCCCGGTCTTCACTCCTGTAATAACTGATGTCGGCGTGGTCTTCCTCTTCCAGCTTTCGCACTTTTTGCGCAACCCTGGCAACAATCCTCTCAAGGCGTTCTTCCAGCGCAACGGACTCCTCGCAATCCGCAATCCTCAGCTGGAATTTCTTGTACGTGTCGCTGAAAGGATTGGTTGTCGCCGCCTCTGATAGAAGATGAAAGAACTGGCGGTTTTCACTGGAAAGTGCTTTTTTCATGCAGTGAACGTATACTATATGTTCATTTTATGTCTATAATAAAATATATTCCGAAATCCAAATTTGCTAAATTATTTGAAATCAGATGTTTGAAGGAACCTTTGATTGGTGCGGGATGTGCATGTAACGCCATCGAATGTTAAATGAGTAACGCGGGTGTATATTCCAATTAAAGAAATGGAGCGCGAAAATGAATTCGCAAATAAACGATTTTGTGCACGAGGCCCTGCGTCGCGGCATATCAAGAGAAGACATAACCCGGGGTCTTTTAAAAGGCGGCTGGACACAAAAAGAGATCCATGCAGCATTGGATGCATTTGTAGATAGTGATCTGCCGCTGCCGGTTCCCCGAAAGCACGTGTCGGGCTCCGCAAAGGAAGCCTTCCTGTTCCTGGTGCTTTTCTCCGCGCTGTACACGATGGTTTTCGGGCTGGGGTCGACCCTGTTTGATTTGATCAATATCTACCTGCCGGATCCCGGAGAAACGGTGGTGCGGTGGATCCGGTCTTTACGTTATGGAATCGCTTCGGTGATTGTGTCGTTTCCGATTTTCCTGTTCATGAACAGGCTGATTGTGCGGGAAACGTTGCAGAATCCCGGCCAGAGAATATCGCCGGTGCGCCGCTGGTTGACTTACCTCACGCTGTTTGTGGCATCCGTCTCAATCGTCACGGATCTTATATCCCTGATTGTCCGTTTCCTGTCGGGGGACCTGACTCTCCGGTTCAGCCTTAAAGTCCTGATAGTTGCCGCACTGGCAGGCATTGTTTTCATTCATTACCTGCGGGATCTGCGCCGGGATGAAATGGCTCCTTCCATAGAACAACCATCAGGAAAATCTGGCAGGATCGCCTATGCCGTGATGATCTTGGCGGTGTTGGGAATTCTCGGGTTCGGATTC
>CAZPHK010000179.1:0-9542 GCA_964586015.1 uncultured Acidobacteriota bacterium
GCGTAACGGGGAAAGCACCAGACCACATTCTCCTGGTTTTTCAGGTTGCTGGTAAGAAATCCCGGCGTTGCGCCAAGTTTCCTGGCTTCGCGAATCTTTTCGGCCAGTTCATTGGCATTGGATTTCTTGTAGTCCTCATATTTTTTCAAATCAACGTTGTCTATCCAGTATGAAAAGGAAAGGTTTGCAATCCTCATGGTTTTTTCGATATGGGTCTCAAAACCTGCCCCCGCATAGGGCAATAAGTCCCCATCGCCGGTGGAGTCGATGACAACTTTTGCCAGCACCGCCTGTCTGCCTGATTTGCTTTCAAAGATGACACCCCGGGCCTTGTTGCCATCCATTACGGGCTCGGTTCCCCATGAATGGAGATATGTCTTAACACCCGCTTCTTCCATCATGTCCTGAAACAAGCACTTTGATATCTCTGCATCGATGTGGGCGGAATATCCCACCCTCCTACCTGTTGCATAAAAAGGGGAACGGTTGCTGTAATAATCAACAAGCTTCTTGTCGGTTGAACCCCAATGTTCCTTCTTCGGATAATCAGCCCCATCTCTTTTATCCAGCCTCTCTATCCACTCCTGAGTAATACCGGCTATCACCTGTTTGCCGTTAACATCGGTCATGGCGGGGATAATGGTAACCAGCCCGCCGGTGCCCATGCCGCCAAGATGCTCATATCTTTCAATTAGTACCGTGTCTGCGCCGCTCCTTGCTGCAGCCAAAGCCGCGCCGATACCGCCGGGCCCGCCGCCCACGACCACAACATCAGCTGTACGGCACACCTTTGTCTCCCGGGCAGCCTCCCTGACCGTCTTACCGGATATCTGTGCCGACTTGGCGGATTGGGCTGATACCGGAATCGCCATGCCTCCCGCACCAATAGCAAAGGCTGCGGTTCCCTTTATTGCTGTATTCTTAACGAATTCTCTCCGGGTTATCCCGTTCTTCACTTCTTTGGATAATTTCATGGCAGACTCTCTCCTTATCATCATATACTGCGCTCGTCATTGTGGAAACAGACATTCAGTTGATGCAATTAAATCGGCCCTCAACAGCAATGGATCTTCGTTTGGCTGCCACACTGGGGGCCGCGCAAATATGTTTCTCTGATCCTGCAATTCCGGCAGAACGCCTCTTATCATTGGCCGCATCGTGCGGGTTGCTTATTATCATGTAGAAGGCAGGCTACAAATATTATTGTTGCCATGTCAAGAAATTTGTCACAGATATGTGACAGATATTGTGGTAAAGTCTTGGCTTCCAGGGGGATAATGGAATCCACATGCCCTCTTGACAATCCGGGGGATTTCCGCTCCTCTGAACTTTGGTTTGTATTCGAGGCCTTACTGCCATAAAACATCTGAAATCAGCCCTGTGAGGTATAATACCGTCACTTTTAGGAGGATATTCATCATGAGACGCTCCATTGCTCTGGCTTCCCTGTTCCTCATTCTGACCGTTGCGGCAAACGCACAAACCAGAGCGGGAACTGCTGCCGGTGCGTGCGGCCGCGAGTGCCTTCGCGGATTCATTACGCAATACCTGGATGCCATGATCAGCCGCAATCCGAAGGCCATTCCAACCGCTCCCACCGCGCGCTTTACAGAAGATACGAAGACGCTGCCGCTGGGAGAAGGTTTGTGGAAAGGCGCTTCGAAGGTCCGCTCCTATCGGCAGGACTTCCTGGATGTCCGTGAAGGTGTGGCGGCATCCCATGTCGTTGTCGAGGAGAACGGGACACCCGTGATGCTGGCATTACGGCTTAAAATCGAAAACAGGCAGATTACAGAAATCGAAACAATGGTCACGCGGAGCAAGGCGGAAGGCGCACTATTTGATATCGAGAAGCTGACAACGCCGCATGCGGCTATGAATGTCGTGCCCGACACATCCCAGCGGATGTCGCGTTCCGAGCTGATCCGGATTGCGGAAATCTATGCTGCCGGCCTGAAAGTAGGCGGCAATTTCGATGCAGTCAACGCACCATTCGCGCCGGATGCCTATCGCATCGAGAATGGGGTCATAACCGCCGGTCCGGGCGCCAGGGCGGGAAGCGAGAACATTCGAACCCAGCGCGTTATGGCACACCCCGACGTCAGCTATCGGATTGCGGCCGTAGACGAGGAAATGGGCATCGTGCTGTTTCGTCTCGATTTCGGGAACACCGGCAACTACGGAACCGGAAACGCCCTGACGCTATTCGAGGCATTCAAGATCTACGGTGGGCGGATCCACGCGGTTGAGGCATTCATGGATATTATGCCGGAGAACACGCCCTCCGGTTGGCCCGACTATGAAGTAAAGAAACCGGAGTAATCCTCAGGTTACCACGCCTCCCGGTTGCGCGGCGAGAGAGCCTCCGCGGCCTTGATCACAGCGTTTACCGTCAAGGCATCAAACAGCGGACATCCCCAGGAATGACAGCCCAAACCATGCAAGAATCACAATTGGCATGGCGATATCCACGGCGCATAAAAAGGGACCGGCATTCCCCGTCGCGCTGCCGTATAAAACAAAATCAAATCGCAATGACAGCTGACACAGAACTGTGACAGAATCGGTGAAGTCCTCAATAGCGTCTTATCATTGTCGGGGAGGTTTTGGATGAAGAAACTATTTGCTCTATCAGTGATGTGTATTTTGAGTATTTGTTGTTCCTCTCAATCGGATCAAATCCAGGGGCGGACAAGCGGCAACCATTGGGTAAGCGCCTGGACAACCTCCCTTTTCTTATCAACGCCAATGCCCGGATTTCCGGCGGAGCCGCCCATAACAGACAAAACGGTCCGGGTTGTCACACGTCCGACGATCGGCGGACAGCGACTGCGCGTCCGGTTGTCGAATGAGTTCGGGACGGCTCCATTGACGGTTGCCGCGGCGCATATTGCGCTGACCGATCAGGGTTCCAGGATCCAGCCGGCGACCGACCAGGTATTAACATTCGGTGGAAGCCCCGGGATCGTTATCCCTGCAGGGGCTCCCGCTCTCAGCGATCCGGTGGAGATGGCAGTCAAGCCATTTGCGGAAGTCTCCATCAGTCTCTATTTGACCGATACCGTTGCAGCTGTCAGTTGTCATCCGCAATCGTTGCATGACAGTTATTTTGCAGGACCCGGAGACATGACATCCATGCAGGATCTCCCGAATCCGGAAATCAGACGGCCGGTATATTTCGTCTCCGGCATCGATATATGGGCCCCGAGCGATACCGGCACGACCGTCGCATTCGGCGATTCCATAACTGAAGGCGCCGGACAAAAATCCGGACAGTACATCGATTATCCGGATAAGCTGGCACAACGGTTGGCAGCGCAGGGTGAAACAACCATTGCAGTGGTGAATCAGGGAATCGGCGGGAATCGCATCCTTCACGATGTGGTCGGGCCCGGTGCGCTCTCCCGCTTCGACAGGGATGTGCTGTCTCTTCCGGGCACGACACACATGATCGTTTTACTGGGGATCAACGATATTGGTTTCCCGCGTATAAGAATGCCCGGCGCGAAAGGTACAGAAGCTCAAGAGGGACCATTCAAATCTCAGGCCGTATCGGCGGACGATATGATCGTCGGCCTGAAGCAGATCATCGCCCGAGCGCACGCGCACGGAATTGAGGTTTTTGGAGCGACTCTGACTCCATTCGAGGGCACGAATTCGTATGACGAGAGTGGTGAGGCGGTCCGCCAGGCGGTGAATAAATGGATCCGGACCACGGACGCGTTCGATGCGATTATCGATTTCGACAAGGCGATCCGCGATCCCGAACATCCTGCAAGAGTTCGTCAGGAATATGACTCGGGCGATCATATTCATCCGAGTGCCGCAGGATATAAGGCAATGGCGGATCTGATCCCTTTGAATTTGCTCGGAGGAGAACAGCGGCCGAAGTAGGCTCGTATTTTTACGAACCTATATAGAACCTCCGGCTACGCCTCGGCGCCATCATGAACCGGTCAGATCTTGAATAGAAAGGCAAAACTATGAAATGGTACGCAATGATCCTGGTGACGATGACTGTTCTGGCGGGCCAGGCGAGCGCGCAGCAAGCCTCGCCGCAGACCGATACAATGGTCGTGAAAGAGCCCGTGTTCCAGACCGACGGGCCTTATAAAGTGCAGGAAATGATGGAGCCGTCGCTTGCCCGGCACACCGTGTACCGGCCCATCGATCTGAAGGCTGTCAAAGGGAAGCTGCCCATTATGGCATTCGGCAATGGCGGGTGCTCGATGATCGGCAATGCGTTTGAGACCTATCTGACGGAGATCGCATCGTACGGCTTCCTTGTGATCGCGAGCGGTCCGATTCAGCCGACGTTTCCGCCGGAGGGACGGCCGGGCCCGAACGGAACTACGCTGGGTCAGCCATCGGACGCCGTTGTGGGAGCGCTAAGCTCCGAACGCTCTAAGACCAGCTACCTCTTCGAGGCGATCGACTGGGCCGTGGCACAGAACGAGGATCCGCAAAGCCCCTACTACGGAAAGATTGCGGCGGACATGATTGCCGTATCCGGCCAGTCGTGCGGCGGGCTGGAAGCGCTGGAAGCGGCGGCGGATCCGCGGGTGAAAACAGCCATCATATTCAATAGCGGCATTATGCGTGGAACGCCGCCGGAATTCTCGATGAAGGGACCGGACGGCAAGACAGTCCGTGTCGTAGTGCCGGGCACCGAGGAGACGCTGAAGAAGCTGCACACCCCCGTGATCTACCTGATCGGAGGTGAAAAAGACATTGCATATAAGAACTCAGAAATTGATTATCAGCAAATTGAAGGCATTCCGCTGTTCAACGCCAACCTGGGCGACGTGGGCCACAACGGGTCGCTGGGCAGGCCCTTCGGCGGAAAGATGGCGCAGGCTGCGCGACTGTGGCTGCAGTGGCAGTTAAAGGGCGATCCGGAAGCCGCCAAGGCGTTCGTAGGCCCGGACTGCACGCTCTGCAGGGATCCCGAATGGGTAGTGAAAAAGAAGAACATGAAGTGAAGAAAAGGACGCCCCGGCAGGGGAGGCATATACTTATGCCAACGGATCCGTTCTTTCGAGAAATGAATCAGGAGGGAATAAATGGCAAGAATAAAATCATTGGATATTGCTCTCACAATTCTCATGGCGGCGTTTTTATCCTCCACTGCCTGCACCCAAACTTCAAAGTACGAGAAGCACTGGGTAAGCGCATGGAGCAGCGCCGTGCATGCTCCCCTTGCATTCATACCGGGACAAGCCATTTCCGGACTTGAAAACCGGACGCTTCGAATGATTGTGCGTCCGACAATTGCCGGCGAGCAGGTACGCATTCGATTTTCCAATGCGTGCGGGAATCAGCCACTGCCGATCGGCGCCGCTCACATCGCATTGGTGGCTGAAGACGACAGGATTATTGCGGCATCGGATCGAACCCTGACGTTTTCCGGGAAGGGCTCGACCCGTATCCCGCCGGGCGCTCCGATGTTAAGCGATCCTGTCGATTTGAAGTTTCCGGCTTTTGCGGAGATCGCTGTCAGTATTTTCCTTCCCGTTAATGTTGATAATGTGACTTTTCATTTGGCCGGACAAAAACCGACCTATATTTCGGATCCGGGCGATTTCACGGCAACTGCGGAAATACCGAACGCGACGACGAAGCCGTCGTGGTTCTTTCTTTCCGGACTGGAGGTTTTTGCGCCACGCCAAACCATGACGATTCTGGCTCTGGGAGATTCGATCACGGATGGCGTCGGAGCGGAACAGGGAGACTACAATGACTGGCCGAATCTACTGGCGAATCGTCTGGCTGCCCAGAAAGGCCTGCCTGAAATGGCAGTAGTAAATACGGGGATCGGCGGCAATCGCGTCCTTCACGACGGCGCAGGCATCAGCACGCTCGCCCGCTTCGACAGAGACGTTCTGGCTCGACCCGGCGTAGGCGGCATTATCCTGCTGGAAGGCATCAACGACATCGGTTGGCCCCGCATGAAGCTTCCCGCACCCGGTCCGGGCGATCCCGCCCGTCGCAACGCGTCGACGGAATCCCCCTTCGCCAACGAGTTCGTCGATGCACAGGATATTATCGCGGGATATCAGCAGATCATCGATCGCGCCCGCCAGCACGGAATCAAAGTACTCATCGCTACAATGCTCCCGTATGAAGGCGCCGACTACTATACCGAAGACGGAGAAGCGATTCGCGCGGCGGTCAATCAGTGGATCCGGACCAGCAGCACAGTTGACGGTTATATCGATTTTGACAAGGCAGTGCGCGATCCCGGCTATCCAAAACGTTTTCGCGATGGATATCATTCCGGCGACAATCTGCACCCGAGTGCTCTCGGCTATAAAGCGATGGCCGATGCCGTCGACCTCACCGTGCTGAGAGAAATCCAGACCGGGAAATTAGCAAAGGGAAAAGAGTAAACGCTCAGGCGGGAAAACAAGAAACTTTCCCCGCCCGCTTCATCTTTATAAAGAAATCATAAGCAAGGGCGCTCCAAATGGAGCGCTCTTCTTTTTGCCCCCTATGCAGGGGTAGACATGTCCGACGGCCCGATAATGTGAACCCCCATCCGCATCATTTCTTCGCGGAGGGCCTTTTCATAAGTTCCGACAATCATCACATGATGGCAGCCTCCGAGATTCCGGTGCAGCCGGTCGACATCTTTGAACTTCACCGCCAGCTGATTCGAGCAGTATTTGCGTATATTCCCAAAGGAAGCCGAAGCATTCCCAACGGGAGAGATGTTAACATCATTGACTCTTGATTGTGTTTTTCCCGGCCACAGAACGAAACTTTTCAGATCCTTGCTGAATAATCCCAGCGTCACGTCGATCCCGATCGGGAATTCAACTTCCGGGGTGGCCCCTTTCCCCATCCCGTGATAGTCCCGGAGATTGTACGGCAGCGGCGGAGCGTTCCGTCCCATCAATTGCAGCGGTGCGACGCAATGACGGAGAATCGCTATCGAATTCTGAAAATCCATTTCGGATAAATTACACTGATAGGACGGCTTCCGGCTGATTTCCTGCAAAACCATGGAGGTCAGCAGCGCGCATATGTCGGCTTCGCATGGAGCCGTAATCCCGTCATCCCGCAGCCTCGTAAATGCAAGGCACGGAAGCGGAAGCGGAGGTTTGCCGCTGAACGAAAAACTGAGGCAATCGATGGAGATTGCCGCCAGGTCTTCCTTTTCCACCAGGGAGCGTAAAAGAAGATACATCCGGGCCGAATCGAGAATAGCTTTATCGGAAGGCTCGATAACCCTGGCGGCTTCCCTTTTCCAGCGCTCCATCTCCTTCACGGCCCCGGCTTCTTCGACCTCTTCCAGAAGATGCATTAAATCGTCGACCGGCCGGTATTGAATCCGAAGGCCCGTTTTCCTATAAACGGAATCTCCGTTCAAATGGCCCATGGGCACGCTGGTCGAGTCAAACGGTCTGCCGAAAATGAGAGCCCGCCTGCCGTTGAGTATCCGGGGAACCGCAAAGATCTTCACCAGTTCGACCGCATGCTCTTCCGACTTCGCCAGGACGGCGTTGGCCCCTCTTGTCCGAAATGCCGCAACCAGATCCGAATCCATCATGATCAGATCCAGATTCACGGGAACAAGAATGACAGGGATATCCACCTCCGCCATAGACGCAGCGATATTCCCGATATTGCCGTCGGCCGTTCTTACACTCGGCCGGAGCATGAGAATATCGGGGCGCAGTTCCCGCACGGACCGGACAACTTCCTGTGGCTTCAGTTGAAGGCTGACCTGGAGGGGAATCACCTCGAATTCATATTCCCGGATTGCCTTGATCGAGTCGATCAGCTTTTCGTAGTTCGACGGCGAATTGCTTACGAAAAGCACCGTCCGGGTCCTCCCCGTATTCCTCGGCCTGGGGGGAATCGGAGTATCCTGAGCAGGAAGGCCGGCCCCGGGAAGAGTTCCGGCCATACCGGCCAGTGTCGTTGTCTTGATAAAATCACGCCGGTCGATGCGAACCGGTTTCGTATCTTCTTTCTGCATCTGAACCTCCCGTTATCGATATCTTATTTAGGAATGACCGGGAAAATCTATGTAAGAAGCACAATTGGCCTGCCAGAATTTTATAAGTTTTTCTCCTCCGGATGGCAAGCGCAAAACATGGAGAGCGTGTGCCCATCCATGATTCGATGAGACTGTTCCGGCTATGCAAGCCATTTTTCATTGTCATGAAATTTGTCACATAATTATGACATCTCGTGATAGAGTTTCGATACTGCCTTGGCGGATACGGCGGCACGATTGGGCAGCTCGGCATCTCCGGTTCAACTTCCGTTTACGGCCGGCCTATTCAATAAGAAGCAGACTGACAGTGAAGGGGGACAACCTTAATGAAAAAAGCTCTTCTGATTACAATTTTCGTACTTCTTGCAGGCGGGTCCTGCATCGCGCAGGCGCCGGCGCCTGTCAAGGTCGAGGGCGGATTGGTGCAAGGGGCTATCGAGGGCGAGATGGCGGTTTACAGAGGCATCCCATTCGCGGCGCCGCCGGTCGGCGACCTGCGTTGGCGCGCCCCGCAGCCGGTGGAGAAATGGGATGGCGTGAAGGAAACCGTCAAGTTCGCTCCCGCGTGCATACAGGGCATAATGATGGGCCCCGGAGGCAGCGGTCCGGCGCCGAGCGAGGACTGCCTCTATTTGAACATCTGGAGCCCGGCGAAATCGCCGCGTGATCGCGTTCCCGTTTTTGTGTGGATCTACGGTGGAGGATTCGCGGGCGGCGCAACGTCCATTCCCACCTTCAGCGGCGAGAAACTCGCCGGGAAGGGCGTAGTCCTGGTAAGCATCGCCTACCGCGTGGGGCAAATGGGATTCTTCGTGCACCCGGAACTGAGCGCCGAGACCGGGAACCGTGTATCGGGAAACTACGGCCTGCTGGACATGATCACCGGTCTCCAGTGGATCCAGAGAAACATTGCCGCCTTCGGCGGCGATCCCCGGCGTGTGACCATCTTCGGTGAATCGGCCGGAGGAATCGCCGTCAGCATGTTGTGCGCGTCGCCGCTGGCCAGAGGTTTGTTCCATGGCGCAATCTCGCAAAGTGGAGGATCGTTCGGCCCCCCGAGGCCTGATCCCTTGCCGGGAGAGAATATGAGACGTCTGGCCGACGCGGAACGCGCGGGCGAAGAAACCCTCAAAGCGGCCGGCGTGGCATCCATCGCGGAAGCCCGGAAGCTTTCTCCCGACAAGCTTTCCGGCGGCAGTGGCCGCGGTCGAGGCGGTCCGGCGGCTCGTGGGGGCGGCGGTCCTCCCGGCTTGAGCTATTGGCCCATCGTCGATGGATGGGTAATTCCGGATGATCAATACAAGCTCTACGAAGCGAAGCGATACAACGACGTTCCGGTTCTGATCGGCTACAATTCAGACGAGGGCCAGAGCTTCTCCCCCCCGGCGACCCCGGAGGATTATATTTCCAATGTGAAGTCCCGCTTCGGCCCATTCGCCGATAAACTCATCGCTGCCTATCCCCCGGGCACAGGAAAGGTGGCCAAAACAGCCCGCGACCTGATGCGCGACGCAGCGTTCGGATGGCAAACCTGGAT
>CAZPHK010000180.1:0-9496 GCA_964586015.1 uncultured Acidobacteriota bacterium
CCGGATTGACGCAGCCCACCAGGTTGTTCTCCTGGTCGGTCATGATCCACGGGCCGGGTTCGGGCCCGTGATACCAGGCGGTGGCGTTGCCGTAATAGGTGGTTTCCATGGTGCCGTTGCCGTCATCGCGGCTGTCGGTCTCGGCGTTGCCGTAGTCGAAGCAGCAGCCGGAGTTATAGTGATGGCCGTTGATGACCCAGTACTGCCCCTCCGCCTGGTCGTCGACCGCGGTGCCCTTCGGATCGTCATCGCGGAGTCCCATGCCCGGCTCGATGAAGACGCCGTATGCCTTGTGGCCCATGATCGTAATCGGCGCCATGTCGGCCAGCGGGAGATTGTTAAACCCGCCCATGGCCGGGCCGCTGAATCCGCCGCGGGGCGCCTGGACGAGGTGGTTGCCCTTGCCGGACTGGTCGTAGACGGTGGCGATCCAGCAGTACGTGTCGGCGCAGAAGGCGTCCTGTGCAGCCGCGTCGGCGTATCCGCCCGCGTCCGGGACCGGCGACGCGACAGGCTGGACGACACCGATGTCCAGGGTTTTGCCGTCCGTTTGACGCATAACCTGGTAAAGTGGGCCGTTGTAGGAGGCGTACAGCGCACGCGTGGTGCTGTGGGCGGCTACGCAGGGGCAGCCGGCAGCGGCGTAGATATCACATGGACCTTCCATTCTGGCCGGAGGAGCATTCTGTGCCGCCCTCGACTGTTTGGCTGCCATCAACATGATGACAGGCAGTGTGAGTGCCAGTGCGAACATCATCACAAGACTGATTCTCGTTTTCATGTTTGTCCTCCCACTCTTCAACCCGAGATTCCCCGATGGGTTTTCTTCCCGTGATCGCCACGGGCAGCCAGGGGGCAGTATAACCCGCCTTGTCTATTTCGCCCTATTCTTTACGAGCTGTAAATACCATATTTATCAAATAGCTCCCTCGTACGCTATTTTGGATTTTATTGGGTATTGCCAGGTTCCCCCGCGCAAGGCACGAACAAAGTGAAAGAAGCTTCATATATAATATCCTATTAGAACGTCAAGCATACGTCCCCTCACACCTTCATTTGTCTGTTCGAACTGCTCCCGTTAAATCTTCAGGCTAGAATTTCACTTCCCCATAATCGCACCGTCTGCATATAATAAGCCCCGGTTCCATCAAGATTTACAGAAGCAGCATGTCACCGACCTCTACCTGGGGGACCGCATGCTCGAGATCGGCCGGAGGATTCTGCACTACAGGATTGTGGAGAAGATCAGCCAGGGCGGCATGGGGGAGGTCGATCCGAAAAACCGCGGATTATTCCGCCTGTCGGCTTTGTACAGCTGATATTCTCTCCCAGCCGGGCTTGTGCCGTAAAGGCTCGCGCTGCCGCATTGGCGCGGGAAGATGTAAATTGTTAAAATTCAGGAGGAATGGAATCATGCCGAATCGTCGCCGTCTTCTCAACCTGTATTTTATCTTTGCAATTACAGCGGCGTTTGCGTCGGCGCAGGAACCGGCTTATCTCAACACCAACCTGCCGCCGGAGGAACGCGCCCACGACCTGGTGAGCCGCATGACGCTGGACGAGAAGGCATCGCAGCTCGAAGACTGGGCTACGGCCATCCCTCGGCTCGGCATTCCCGACTACCAAACATGGAATGAAGCGCTTCACGGAGTGGCCGGAGCGGGGTACGCCACTGTCTTTCCCCAAGCTATCGGTATGGCTGCTACCTGGAATCCGGAAATGGTGCGGAGCATGGGCGATGTCATCTCCACGGAAGCACGCGCCAAGTACAACCAGGCTCAGCGTGAGGGCAACCATCGCATTTTTTATGGGCTTACATTCTGGTCGCCCAACATCAATATCTTCCGAGATCCCCGTTGGGGACGAGGCCAGGAGACTTATGGTGAAGACCCTTTCCTGACCGGAAGAATGGGCGTGGCTTTTGTAAAAGGCGTACAGGGCGATGCCCCCTCCCGTCCTCGCGCCATCGCGACCAGTAAACACTTCGCCGTGCACAACGGCCCGGAACCGCTTCGCCACGGCTTTAATGTGAATCCTTCTCCGCGCGACCTGGAAGAGACGTATCTGCCGGCCTTTCGTGCTACGGTGACACAGGGGCGCGTGAATTCGGTAATGTGCGCCTACAACTCAATTAATGACTGGCCTGCATGTACCAATGAGACGCTATTGAAGGATTACCTGCGCGATGCGTGGGGATTTAAGGGATTTGTTGTTTCCGATTGTGGCGCTGTCGTGGATGTATACGAGGGGCACAAGAAAGCTGCCGACATTACGCACGCTTCTGTTCTGGCACTGAAGGCGGGCACGGATCTCTCGTGCAGCATCTGGAATCCCGGCTTCAACACGCTCGCAGATGCTGTGCGCAAAGGCCTGGTGCCGGAGGAACTCGTAACACAGGCAGCCGAACGACTCTATTCCGCGCGAATAAAGCTGGGCTTGTTCGATCCGCAGGGGTCCAACCTTCTGGACAATATTCCCTATTCCGACAACGCCTCGTCCGCACATCGCGAGATTGCGCTAAAGGCCGGCCAGGAGGCGATAGTACTGTTGAAGAACGACGGGATACTGCCGCTGGGGAGCGCACCGGGACACATTGCTGTCATAGGGCCCACGGCGGATCTGCTGCCGTCAATCCTGGGAAATTATGTGGGGACGCCGCTGAATCCCGTAACGCCGCTGGATGGAATGATCCGGCAGTTCCAAAGATTCCCGATCCTTTATGCACAGGGTTCCACGCTGGCCGAGGGAGTGGGGGTGCCGGTGCCGCGTACTGCGTTTGGACTGGGCGAGGGTTTAAAGACGGAGTTCTTTGCGACTCCGGACTGGACGGGCCGCCCTGTGGCTGTAACGACAGAACCCAATGTACAGGCGGACTGGGAAAACGCCAAACCGAATCCTGAAGTCGATACACCGAATTACTCGGTTCGATGGACCGGAAAGATTACCGTGCCCGCCCCCGGCCGATACGTTTTCAGCATCGAACCCGGCAACAGCTTCCCTTATTCCCCGAAAGAAAGCTACCGGTTCCTTCTCGATGGCAAAGTCATTTCTGAAGGCAGCTTGCGCGAAAGCCTCAACCCTTCGGAAATATTCAGCGACAGCTTCGAGGTCTCGCCTAACGCCTCCCCGAACGCGCCGCCTGTGATGGAGTTTCCCAAAATACCTTCGATTCCAGTGGATATCACCGACACCAATCCGCACGAGTTTCGGTTGGAGTATTCGCACTCCGGCGACCGCGCGGGCGGGGGCTTGACGCTGAAATGGCAGGCGCCCGCACAGGCGCTGCTGGACGAAGCCGTGGCGCGCGCCAGGGAGGCCGATGTGGTTGTGGCGTTTGTGGGCCTGTCGCCGCAGTTGGAAGGCGAGGAGATGCGTATCAAGATTGCCGGCTTTGACGGTGGGGACCGCACCAGCCTGGATCTGCCTGAACCGCAGAAAAAATTGCTGGAAGCCGTGGCTGCAACAGGAAAGCCGCTGATCGTGGTTCTGCAGAGCGGCAGCGCGGTAGCCCTTAACTGGGCCAAGGAGAATGCGAACGCAATTATGGAGGCGTGGTATTCCGGGGTTGAGGGCGGAACGGCTGTTGCCCGGACACTGGCCGGGCTAAACAATCCGGCAGGGCGGCTGCCGGTCACGTTTTACGCTTCGCTGGACGGCATCCCGCCGTTCACGGACTACTCGATGAAGAACCGCACCTATCGATATTTCACAGGCAAAACTCTTTGGGGCTTCGGCTATGGCCTGAGTTACACGACATTTCAATATGGCCCGCTCGAGTTGTCCTCGGAAACGCTGGAGGCCGGCGAGCCGCTGACTGTAACAGTAACCGTCAAGAACACAGGCAGCCAACGCGGCGATGAGGTGATTGAGGCGTATCTGAAGACTCCGCAGATCGACGGTCCAATCCATTCACTGGTTGGCTTTGATCGAGTGAATATTGCCGCCGGAGCCGGCAGGGAAGTCATGCTCCGAATCGATCCTCGGTTGCTGTCGAGCGTGGACGAACAGGGCAACCGCTCCATACTGCCGGGAAAGTACATTTTAAGTGTAGGTGGGGCGCAGCCGCAGGAAACCACGGCGAAGTCGGAGGCGGTATTTACGATCACCGGTACAAAATCACTCCCAAAGTAGTGAGTGCGGACTGAAATTCAATGAGAATCTTCATTCTTAAATTTTTAAATTGTCTGAAAAAAAGCCTGATAATGAATCCCGGGATGAAAAAAAATCCAAACCGAGGATCCTGAAGTCAGAACTTCTTGAGAAAAAAATCCGGTTTATCCAGTGGAACTGGAAAATGCGCGACTGGAAGGAAAGGTCCAAATAAAGGTTCTCATTAATACTGCAGGGGAAACCGATCCCCATCAGTTTTTTCTGCTCCAGTGCCCGCACTATCTTTTTGCCCGAAACAGTCTTGATGCCTACTTCACCGGATGGCGCTATTCGCCAACCATACTGGATGGGAAGCCGATACCTGTCATTGCCACCGTGACGTTTAATTTTGTAATCGGGGTTCGCTGACAGTCCTCACCTCAAATTTCGACACAGGCATGGAAGGATATCGGAACTTTATCCCAAAGACCGGATGCAGGTAGAATATAATTGGAAAATCACCTTTACCACTTGTCCCAACGAAAAACCGAAACTAAGGCTTATGGAAGCACACCCTGGAAACAGATTACTTCATCATGATCCCCTTCGCGAGCGATCCGGCTTCCTCTTCAGTAAACTTACCATTTATGACTGCGCGTCCGCCGGTGATTTTATCCATGATCTTCGGGGCCGACATTACCCGCCCGTCGACCATTATAGCCACGTTTTCGCCGATATGAGATTTGGTCAGACGCGCCAGTTTCAGAGACCCTTCCTCTGTAAGCTGAAATCCTACACAGAATCCACCGGCATCCAATTGGGGCCAGGCACGGGCTATATCGGCGTTGGTCAGGGCGGCTTCGGGCGAAATCCATACGGGAGTCTTCGGCGGTCCGGGAACGAGGCCGATCTCCCATCCCTCCACTCTTTCATATGAAGCGAGCCGGACTTCGAACGTATGCTTCCCGGGTTCAAAATTAATCTTCTCTGTCTGGTCGCCGGATAACCCCTTTGCGATCGATTCGGCCTCTTCTTCAGTGAAGTTGCCTTCTATTCTGGCTCGTCCCCCGGTGACTTCCTCCCTGATCATGGGAGCCATAGTGACCCGGCCGTCGATTATAATAACCGCTAATTCTCCAACGTGCGACCCGGTCAGGCGTTCCTGCTTCAGCGCACCGTCTTCGGTGAACAAAATTCCCAAGCACGGCTTGCCCTCAGGTGTCCGATCGACGTAGGCGAGGGCTATATCGGCGTTGGTCAGAGCAACTTCAGGCGAGATCCATACAGGAGCCTTCTCCGGTCCGGGACCGGGGACCCTCTCCCACCCCTCCACTTTTTCATGGGAAGCAAGCCGGACTTCGAACGTATGCTTCCCGGTCTGGCCGCCGGATAACCCTGCGGCCGTGAGAGCGGTTGTGAAGATAACCGCCAAAACCATAAAGACCAGGACTGTATGAAAGTAAAGATGACGTTTTCCTTGCTGCCCGCGGATGTTCATAATCCGTTCCTTTCGACAGTGGTTGTGAAATATATCGCTTCCAAATGGGCCAGAGGAAGATCCAGCAGGCTGAGATCGAAGCTCAGTTGCGTGGGACCGGCCCCATACAAATTCGGAACCACCTTTATCTGTCCATCGAAATCGACGATGATGAGTTCGTCCGGATTGGCGCGGGCATATTCGCGCAGCCGTTGGATGGCTTCCGGCTTCAGTTCGATCGTAATTCGCACGTCTATAGGAATGTCCGAATCAGGATGGGTGATCTCTTGGCCCCAGACCACCCTAACCACATCCTCTGTTTCCGTCAATGGCTCCCGTCCTTCCGGGCCAATCTGCAGGGTGACGCCGGGAGCGAGACCGGCATCTGTATATTCCGCCGACTCCGTCCGTGTCCGGCTGAGACTCCAGCCCTCCGGTACGGTAAGATCGAAAAGGCCTTCATCCAGCGGAACATTCCACCGGAAATCCGAGTATTCCGTGCGCATGTTTTGCCCGAGGGGATCCCGAGACTCCACTTCAATGAGCAGGGGCGTACCGTCGTCGGCAGACGCCCAGAGCTGCGCACGGACCTGCCTTTCCGGATTGACATACCCCTGATTCGGGATCTCGAACTCGAAGCCTACGGCGGGGATACCGTTGATTACCCGGTCGCCGACACGCCTGGTTTTGTCCGCCGTGATTTCCTTCATAAGCTCCCAGTTAAACGAAGCGAGATCCAGAGGGGGCTGCGACGGCGGCTTCGGGCCGTCTGAAAGGAAGACCGAATCAACCAGCTCCGCTCCTTCTGCTCCGGGGTACAGTGTCACACCCTTACTACTGCCCGGCTTGCGTCTGCTGATTGTTATCTTCCTGGGTTCTTCTTCGGCCGAACCTGGACCGGAATCCGGAGAATACTCTTCGGTCCGCGCAAGCCCGGGGTCCTTATAGTAGACCTTCATGCGCCCGGTTATCCGCATTCCCGTGGTTGTAGAAATCCCGGTGAGACCACTCAAGGTCAGGGTGTGGACCTGATCGAGATGCCCCTGCACGTCGGCCCAGACAATAGTGTTTGGAGAGTTGCCGTACCAGAAGACGAGAAGAAAGAAAACGAGAACCGCCGTGGCGGCCAGAGGCCACACAGCCCAACGGCCTGGGAACATATTCTTTTTTCCGGATCCCGGTTCCATTTGTACCAATTTGGATCTGATCCGGGACTTCAGATCCTCCGGCATTCCGGGAGACGACTCCCCCAGTTTGAGCAACTGTTCCAGGTTGTCTTCCAGGCAATCTTGATCGTGTCGTTTGTCCATATCGGTCACAGGATTACCCTCCCTTTTCCCCGACCATCGAGGATCGAAGCGGATATCGTTTCGAATGCGGTTCGAAAAGCCAGCCTTGCACGGTGAAGCAGCACTTTCACCGCGCCTTCGTTGATTCCTTCGAGGGCAGCGATCTCGTGGAGAGACAGTTCCTCGAAGTAGCGCCTGCGCAAGGCCGCCTGATACCGCAAAGGCAGGTTTGTCAGGGCCATACGCACCAGTTCCGCGGTCTCCTTTTGCGCCAGAAGTTCTTCCGGAAAACTGTTCGAGCCCATGCCGGTAATCGCCCGGGCAAGTTTTTGGTCAACGGTTTTCCAGAAATCAGGCAGGGCGTCGTCCCGGCCCCGCCTGCGCAGGACTTTTCGTATGCAGTTTCGGGCGATATGCGTCAGCCAGGGAAACATCTCGCCCCGGCGCGGGTCGAACCGCTCAATGGTCTCCAGTGCAGTCACGAAGGTTTCCTGGGCCACGTCACCGGCCAGATCGGCATCCCGTCCCACGCGGTAGAAGATGAAACCGTAGACCGGATCGGAATAGGCGTCGAACCAGCGAACAACCTCTTCCCTGTCCCGCCGGCGGAGCCTGCGGAAATCGATCTCCGGTTTGGATTGGGCGGTTATTCTTTTCATCATGACGGATAATGTCCCGGGAAAGGAAAAAGGTTACAGTGCATCATAACTTTTTTGATAAGATACTTGCAAAGTCCGGCAAAAAATCAAGGTGGGCATTCTTCCATGAATCCGGCATACAATTTGGAACGTACTGATCCGAAGCTCTCCTCTACCGATATATCTTACCTGAAGCTCGAAACCTACGTTGACGACGAAGATTGAACTAGGCAGTTTAGCTTCTCCTCAATTCTCCATTCCCTTTTTCCATTTTGGTTCTGGTTGGCTGGAGTTGGATTCGATTGGGTTATCGCGGACATCCGGCTTCGTCTTAGACTACGCCGGACAGGCAGCAGGATATTTTGAGGGTATTTCGGGGATGTTCGAGAATCAGTGTGATCAAATCAGCCTTTTGTTTAAGAATGCCTTGCCAGAATGGGATTTGAGATACGTTTCAAATCTGATGGCTTTTATTTTGGTTGGGAAGGCACAGTACATTGTAATTTCCGCGCTTCTTTCTAATTAATTAAATGGCTTCGGAAGTAGATGATCCATCGTTTTAAGCTAGATATCTGCGGAAATGTGCCGGTTTTTAAATTCAACTATGATGAAAAGGGTTAATTTTGTGCCCGGCTTCGCCCGTAGTTGCTCAATCCAGCTGCCGATTCTTCAATTTTCTATTAAAATATTCTCTGGCAATTCAAGAGACAACGGCTACGCCGGGGGGCGGAATTGAACCGTCGACACACGGATTTTGAAATCCGCTTTTCGTACTATCCCTATTTGATCGCAATTACCTATCGTTTGGCTCATCCACGATCCAAAAATCATCAAACATTTTCTGCATGAATTTTGAATTCGCCAGTCACTACGGAACATTCGCCGACTTAACTTCCCAGGCGCCGTCAATGCAGTAAGGGCAGTCTGATCCAACGAGCAAGCCCTTGCCGGTTGCTGTTTCGTCACCCTTCAGCCACCAGTTGAGCCACGCAAGAATGATCTTGGTGAAATCGCCACCGCCAGGCCGGAACAGATCGCCCCCGTGGCCGATTTCCTTGCTGAACCACAGGACCGGAACATCCAGTTTGCGGATGTTTTCATAGCCTAGCGTTCCGCCTTTATACGCTACATCGCTCGGCCCACCCTCGACAAAAAGCACGGGCGTGTGGACCAAATCGTAGAAATCATTGTTCACACGAGCCATACCGCTGCTGGTGACCCCCCAAGTGGTTATTCGCCGATCACCGACGGTACCTATGGCCATCAGTCCACCGCACGAAAAGCCGTTGGTAGAAATCTTTTTCGTATCGAGACTATGGTAGTAAGCACTGCAGGGCTTCTCGTTCTCGGCGACCGCCCAGTCGATGTATGCGATCATCGGCTTGCCCATGGCTTCCATGTTCCCGCTGCCCATGCCGATATTGCCCCTGCCATTGGGTGTCCCATCCGCAATCACGAAGTATCCGTGTGAGGCGATCTCGGCCATCGCTGCCGCGTTAGACAGTCCGTTCTGCGAGCAACCACCTTCCCCCCATATAAAGATCGGGTATTTCTCTTTTCCTCCCAAGTCGGCGGGTCGGAAAATGGTGCCCTTGTTGATTCCGGAGTCGGAATTTGTTTCAACGATCACGTCATACGGCCCACTCCCTGATGCATTCGTATCCGTGGGTTTGGACTCGGTGCAGGTACCCGTGGTGGATTCTGCGCCGCTGGACGTGATCGAGTCATCACCGGCGATCTCGTTCTCACCGGCCGAACCGCTACAAACGCCGACGGCGATGCCCAGCATCCCTGCAAGAACCCATTTTAAAAACATGGACCGAGTATTTCGGGTGCGACAATATTCTGAAAGGTTTCGTCGAACCGAAGAAATACGGCGTATTTTTGAAATCGTTTCCGACAAAAGACAGCGTGATGGTTGCTCTGTGATCTTCATGTGCACTCCTAGGTATAGCAGCCCGTGGTAAAAGTACAGCGGGCCGCGTTCCGAGCGCCGCAGGGGC
>CAZPHK010000181.1:0-9421 GCA_964586015.1 uncultured Acidobacteriota bacterium
ATCAATTAATTATTGAACTTGAAAATATGAAAGGACCCAGGAAGTTATGGCTGGGAGACAGGGATTCGAACCCCGATCAGATGGTCCAGAGCCATCCGTCTTACCATTAGACGATCTCCCAGCAACACCGCTTATTGTAAGAAAACAATAGATCGGATGCAAGACCAAACCATGCCCCGGCTGTCAAAACGGCCTTGCCCATCGAGCATTTCAGCCACAATCCTGTAAAGGACCATACGGTCAAACACCGGAACTTTCGCTCCAATCCCATTTCAGTGAAATGACCACGAATTTATTGAACAAAGAGCCCGGAAACGGACACTAATATATATAGGAACCGAAATTACCGATTCAAAATGCAGGGCTGTATCGGCTTCACCTGAATCTCAGTTTTTGATGGAACGCTAAGAATTTACCGGGATTAATCCCGGAACGGTTAAAGAGGTGCGACAGGATTTTGTATTCACATTTTGCGACTCCGGGATGAAGATTTTAATATTGTTGATTTTAATGCCTGCAATCCTTAGAATTTAGTACGAGGGAAACTAATAAGGGGGATGGGCAATCTATGAAACGCCTTTTTAAACTTTACATTTTCGCCGCAATGGCTTCCGGGTTAATTCTTTTTCCGTCAACGGTTTCAAATCTTGCAGGATCTCCATTACTTCAGGATGAGACAGGAGGAAAGACCGAGGAATACGAAACCGAGGAAGAATATGAAGCCGCTCAAAAGGAATACGACGCCTATAATGCGGCCGTGAACGAACCGGACCTGCTGAAACGGGGCGAAATGCTCATCGAATTTATGAAAACGTACCCGAAATCAGATTATGTTGAACCCTACGTGAAGCCGACCTATGAACTACTGCTCAGGGAATGTGACGATAATCAGAATTTTGAGGTGCTAGAAACACTGTCCGAAAAATGGCTTGAACTTTATCCCGACAATAGGAACGCACTCGCTTTGGCATATAAAGCGGCCGTTCAGCTCGGGCACGACGAAAAAAGCCTCAAGTACGCCCTTAAAATTTATGAAATCCAGCCGACTGCGGACCTTGCCCTCACTGTCGCGCGAACCTACGACAGGCTGGGGAATTTTGAAAAGTACGTCGAATGGTGCGAAAAAGTGCTCGCATATCCGGAATACAGCGTCGACTACACACTCCGATACAAAATCCTGAGCAGGTACGCGGATGCCGGGAATATCCCCAAAGCAGCCGAATATGCCCAGCAGATCCTTAAAGTGCTGAAAACCGCCGAGAAACCGGATGCCGCCGGCAAGGAAAAGCTGCAGGCAATAAAGCGCATCTGCTACCACATCATCGGCATCAATGATTTTGAAAAAGACAAGTTCAGGGACGCCATAAAAGCTTTTGAAAACGCGCTTAAGTTCGAGAGTTACCAGGAGGGCTTTTACTACATAGCACGATGCTACTGGGCACTGTCCGATAAAGAGCCGGATCTGGCGGAATTGGCGCACGACTATTTTGCGGCGGCTGAATTATACGGCGGAGATCCGGGTTTGACGCAGAAAGCGAAGGAATACAAGGAGCAGCTGTACAAACCCCTTCACAACAATTCTCTGATCGGCATTGAAAAAGTCATGAAGAGGGCGCAGGCAATTCTCGACAAGTATTCCAATGCTGTCGCATCCACGTCTCAAAAAAAAACTGAACTTTCAGAAGTAGGCTAGAAGGGAAGCGGAAACAGGAAAAACCGAAAGCCCGCATCGACACCGCCGGACAGGCCTCAACCGATGCGGGCATTTTTGTGCCCTTATTTCAAAAGAGATTAAATGGAGGATTAGCCTGCAGGCACTCCGATACGCGCAATACTGCTGAGCACGGGAGTGCATTGCTCACGGATCTTGCCGGATCGTCGCAGTTACGATCCGGGAGCGGGCCGGACAAAAAAAGGCCGGATACTTGCCTCCACGGAGAACCAGTATCCGGCCCTCAACTTTTCCTGGAAATTACCGATGGGACGCTTTGTGCCTTGCCGCGTCCAGGCGGTAAATTGCGCGCATCAGGGCTAATTGAGCCCGGTCGAAATCGACATCGACATTTTTGGAAGCCAGCATCTGCTCCGCTCTGTTTTTCGCTTCCTCAGCCCTCTTTATATCAATATCCGAACCCGCCTCGGCTGCCTGTGCCAGAAGCACTACCCGGTCCGGCAGTACTTCTATAAATCCCCACGAGCAGAACAGATATTCCACCTTATCACCCACAGTATATTCAATTTCGCCTATGCCCAATTCGGCCAGGAAGGGGGCATGGCCCGGCAGGATTCCGAGATACCCCGTATTCGCGGGTACCGTCACGGAATCGACGTCCCCGCTGAACAGGTGTTTTTCGGGTGTAACAATCTCAAGATGAATTTTTTCCGGTAGTGCCATAATTTTCGATTCGCAAGTCTGATCCATAATCCCGGATTCAGGTATCGATCCACCGTAATCCGGAACGATGAATCATTTCATTGGATTTTAAGCCGCTTCGCTTTTACGCTGCCTCGATCTGTTTGGCTTTTTCCAGAACCTCGTCGATGCCTCCCACCATGTAGAAAGCCTGCTCCGGAATATGATCGTACTTTCCTTCGCAGATGCCTCGGAAACTATCGATGCTTTCCTTTACAGACAGATATTTCCCGGGAATGCCGGTGAACTGCTCGGCGACAAAGAACGGCTGCGACAGGAACTTCTGGATCTTTCTCGCGCGGTTTACGGTAAGCTTGTCCTCTTCGCTCAATTCATCGATACCGAGAATCGCAATGATATCCTGGAGATCCTTGTAGCGCTGGAGAATACGTTTGACCTCGCGGGCCACATTATAATGATCGTCCCCGATCACCCGCGGGTCCAGAATCCGCGAAGTGGAAGCAATCGGGTCTACGGCGGGATAGATGCCCAACTCTACGATTCTCCGCTCCAGGTTGGTCGTTGCGTCAAGATGGGCGAATGTTGTCGCCGGGGCCGGATCGGTGTAGTCGTCGGCCGGAACGTAAATGGCCTGAATTGAAGTGATCGATCCATATTTTGTGGAGGTGATCCGCTCCTGCAGTTCGCCCATTTCCGTCGCCAGGTTCGGCTGGTAGCCTACGGCCGAAGGCATACGCCCGAGCAGCGCCGAGACCTCGGATCCGGCCTGTGTAAATCGGAAAATGTTGTCGATAAAGAGCAGAACATCCTGGTGCTCTTCATCCCGGAAGTATTCCGCCGCCGTCAATCCCGTCAGGCCGACGCGCAGGCGGGCTCCCGGAGGTTCCGTCATCTGTCCGTAAATAAGAGCGGCTTTTTCGATAACGCCCGATTCCTTCATTTCCAGCCAGAGATCGTTTCCTTCACGCGTACGCTCTCCGACACCGGCGAATACGGAAAAACCTCCGTGGTGCATGGCGATTCTGTGAATCATTTCCATGATAACAACGGTTTTTCCGACTCCGGCGCCTCCGAACAGGCCGATCTTTCCGCCCAATACGTAGGGTTCCAGAAGGTCGATCACCTTGATGCCGGTTTCCAGCATCTTGGTCTCGGTGCTTTGATCCTCAAAACTTGGAGCGGGCCGATGAATGGGATAGTACTTTTTGGCTTCGATGGGACCCATCTTGTCGACCGGCTCTCCGATCACGTTGATGACGCGTCCCAGGGTTTCATGTCCGACGGGAACGCTGATCGGCTTGCCGGTATCGACGGCCTTCATCCCGCGAACCATGCCGTCGGTAGGCTGCATGGAAACGCAGCGAACGCGGCTTTCACCGAGATGCTGCTGCACCTCGGTAACAATCCGGAAAGGCTTGCCGTCTATTTCCCCCTCGATGTTCACACAATTGTAAATCGCGGGAAGATGTTTTTCCTCGAACACACAGTCGACCACCGGGCCAATAATTTGTACGACTTTCCCAATTTGTGTCATTAAAGTTTCTCCTGCCTTCATTTGAGACGCGATTTACGAATGATGTCGGATTCTCACGTGCGACACATCAATCGGTTGAAACCGCTCCACTGACGACTTCGATCAATTCTCTGGTAATCCCGGCCTGGCGCACCTTATTTGCATGGAGGGTTAGACCTTCAATCATTTCGCCGGCATTATTCGTGGCCGCTTCCATTGCCGCCATCCGCGCTCCCTGTTCGGAAGCCGCGGCTTCGAGGAGCGCCCGGAATATCTGCGCTTCGACATGACGGGGAAGCAGGTTGGCAAAAATTTCTGCTGGAGGTTCATCGTAAAGATAATCAAGACGCGCGATGTCGTCCGGATTCTCGAGCCGCTGAATCGGCAGTACGGGTTCCATGATCACCCGCTGCTGTACAACGGACTTGAACTCATTATATACAAGCCAGATCTGGTCTTTTTCGCCTTTGGTAAATTCTTCGATAAGATCCCGCGCAATGGCCGCCGCATCCGCAAATGTCGGTTTCGTGAGTATGCCGATAGCTTCATGCCTCACCGCATAGGCACGGCGCCGAAAAAAATCCCTGCCGCGTTTGCCCAGGATATTTAATTCCACCTGTTTATCGGAATTGCGGACCAGAAAATCGAGCGCTTGCCGGATAATATTAGTATTGTAGGCGCCGCACAGCCCGCGGTCCGCCGTAATAACTACAAGTTCGATCTTATCGTCCCCGCGCTTTGCCAGAAGGGGGTGCGCCTGCTCCGGAACCCTGGTTGCCAGGCTGTTGAGCACGGCGACCATCTGGCGTGCATAGGGGCGTGCGGCGATCACACGGTCCTGTGCCCTGCGCAGCCTTGCGGCCGACACAAATTTCATGGCGCGGGTTATCTGCTGGATGTTCTTGGCGCTGTTGATACGCCGCCGGATATCTCGAATATTCGCCATCTGGTTCCCTGCTTGATTTTAAGCGGCCGACCGCTTGGCCATAAATTGTTCTTTGTATTCTTTCAAAGCGGCGAGGAGATCTTCCTGCGCGGCATCGCTTAATGCTTTTTCGTCCGTGATTTTCTGCATCAACGCGCCTTTGGATGTATCCATGAACCGGAGCATCCCATCCAGGAAAGGATGCACTTCAGCCACCTTGATATCATCCATAAGACCCTTGGTTCCGGCGAAAATGGATACGACCTGCTTAATGACATCCAGGGGCCGGTACTGATCCTGTTTCAGGATTTCGGTCAATCGTTCTCCTCGTGCAAGCTGGGCCTGGGTGGCTTTATCCAGGTCCGATCCGAACTGGGCGAAAGCCGCCAGTTCTCGATACTGCGCCAGATCCAGACGCAGTGTTCCCGCGACCTGCCGCATCGCCTTAATCTGGGCGTTGCCTCCCACACGGCTTACGGAGTTGCCGACGTGGATGGCAGGCCGGATGCCGGCGTGGAACAGATCCGATTCCAGGAAGATCTGCCCGTCCGTGATGGAAATAACGTTGGTGGGAATATATCCGGAGATATCCCCCGCCTGCGTTTCAATAATCGGCAGGGCGGTTAGAGAACCGCCGCCCAGCTCGTTGTTCAACTTGGAGGCCCGTTCCAGCAGACGGGAGTGCAGGTAAAAGACGTCGCCCGGGAAAGCTTCCCGCCCGGGAGGACGCCGCAGAAGCAACGAGATCTCGCGGTAAGCGGCCGCATGCTTCGACAGATCGTCGTAAATAACCAGCGCGTGCTGGCCTCTGTCGCGAAAATATTCGCCCATTGTGCATCCCGCATAAGGGGCGATGTACTGCATGGTGGCCGGATCGGATGCGGATGCCGAAACAACGATTGCCTTATCCATGACTTCGTAGTCGGTCAGGGTTTTAACCACCTGGGCCACCGTCGACCGCTTCTGTCCGATCGCGACATATATGCAGATAACATCGGTATTCTTCTGGTTGATGATCGTATCCACCGCGATGGCGGTTTTCCCCGTCTGGCGATCGCCGATGATGAGTTCGCGCTGGCCGCGTCCGATTGGAATCATCGAATCAATGGCCTTCAATCCGGTATTCAGAGGCTCCTTCACCGGCTGCCGATCGACGACGCCCGGGGCAAGGCGCTCTATCTGCATGTATTCTTTCGTATTGACGGGGCCGCGTTCGTCGATAGGCTCGCCCAGTGCATTTACAACGCGCCCTACGATTTCCTGACCGACCGGAACCGACATGATGCGTTTCGTTCTCTCGACCACATCGCCTTCTTTGATCAGCGTAAATTCACCGAACAAAACGGTTCCGACATTGTCTTCTTCAAGGTTGAGCGCGATTCCCTTGACGCCGTGAGGAAAGTCAAGAAGCTCTCCTGCCATTACATTGTCGAGTCCGTGTATACGGGCGATACCGTCGCCCACTGAAATGACCGTTCCGACTTCGCTCACAACCATGCCGGACTGGAAATCTTTGATCTGTTCCTTCAAGATCTTGCTTATTTCGTCAGCTTTGATCTGCATGCTCTAATTCCCTCTCTTTGCGAGTCTTCGGCCCGGGAGCTTCCGCTGTTTTCTTAAACGGCTTTTGACGCCCTTTAAGAATCCCGGCCGCCGCCCGGAGCCGGCTAGGCCTCCGCCAGCCTCCGTTTCATTTCGGCAAGCCTGGTTTTAATGGAGCCGTCAAAAATCGTATCGCCTATCTGAACGACTATCCCTCCGAGGAGATCCGCATCCGTCCGCGATTCCATGTTCACCCGTTTCCCGGTAGCGCTGGAAAGCCGTTCTTCCAGGGCTAGCAGTTCCGGCGAATCGAGCGGCAATGCCGTCGACACCTGGGCGGATACAACGCCGTTATGTTCATTTACAGCGTCCAGATAACTCTCATAAATCTGTTGAAAACAGTTAATCCGGTTGTGTTGCAGCAGGACTTTCAGAAAGTTGTGCGTGATCGTGTTTGCGGGATGCACCTCAATCACACTTTCCAGCAACTTCTCTTTCACCTCGCGCGGCACGCCGGGGCTGTCGAAAGCTTCAAGGAGATCCGGTACGGCTTTAAAAACTTCACTGTAAATCTTGAGATCTTCCGTTACTGCCGCTTCAAGGTTCTGCTCAAAAACAACTTCTGCCAGCGATTTGGCATAGCGTCCGAGGATCGCAGACGATATCACAATTTGCCTCCCAGATTCATCTTCAAGCTTGGAAAAAGCAGCCGATAATCGGCGCTCGCGATTCCGCCCTGTGAATTTATCTTCCCGGGAATTTTCAAGACAACCGGACAAATTTCGACAGATCCTCCGGCCCCGAGGATATGTCTTTTCATCCGGAGAACGATTCCTTTACTCCAAAGTGCGTCAAGCTATCATAGGGAGTCGTTTCCGTCAAGATAATTTACGGGAAATAAAACCTCTATAGTTAGAAAGCTCAATAAATTAGGCAATATACGGCTATTCAAATCACACGGAAATCGGATCCCCGAAACAAAGAATCCCCGACCGGAAATTTCCGCTTCAAAATAATCTTCGGGCAGGAGTGATTTCCCGGAGTTGCATGGCCGGCAGCTTATGGATCCAAACGGAATTGACTTTGCTATACTCAAGAAGATTAAGCAGCCCCGCCACGTTTGTATACCAGGTCGAGAAACTCCATCCTTGTTTCGACCGAACGGCGGAAGTTGCCGAGCATGGAACTGGTTGTCGCACGGGAATTCTGCTTTTCCACTCCCCGCATCAACATGCACATATGCTGCGCTTCAACAATCACTCCGACGCCCAGAGGCTTGATTGTCTCTTCGATGGTTTTGGCAATCTGTGTTGTCAATCTTTCCTGCACCTGGAAACGGCGGCTGTACATCTCGACAAGACGCACGATCTTACTGATGCCGATCACTTTCTTATCCGGAAGATAACCCACGTGGCATTTACCGAAAAAGGGGAGAAGATGATGTTCGCACATGCTGAAAAAATCAATATTGGAAACAATGACCATTTCATCATACTGGACTTCGAACAATGCATTATTAAGAAGCTCTTCCGGATTCACGGTATAACCGCTTGTAAGAAACCGCATGGCTTTATCTACCCGATCCGGCGTTCCGATCAGACCTTCACGGTTTGGATCCTCTCCGACTTCCTCGATGATCTTACGAATATATTCCTTCATGCTTTTCCCCTCTATGCCCTCCGTCGGGCTATAAAAAACTTAAAAATTTCACGTGAAGCGCTATCACCCGCCATGTCTGCCTCTTGCGTCCTGGATCCGTCTGTGTCTGCTGTCCCGGCCCGAAATCCGTGATTTATCTTCGTTATCTACCTGTATCTCTTCATACCACGAAAAATTTATATTAGCATATTCATCTTTGCTTGATTGAAGATTGAAGATTACGGATTGAACATTACGGATTGAAGGTTCAAAAACAGGGAAAATCGAGTGAGTGAAATCTGCAATCTTCAATTTTGAATTTTAAATCAGGGTCATGAAATTAAACGAATTTGATTTTGAATTGCCGGAATGCCTCATCGCCCAGAGACCGGCGGCCCGTCGCGATCAATCGAAGATGATGGTAGTCCGGAAAAAGACCGGCGAAAGAGAGCACTGCGTATTCAGGGAGCTGCCGGATATTCTGAGCGGGGAATATTTCCTTGTAAGAAATAATACCCGCGTTTTTCCGGCACGCCTGAGGGCGATGCGTCCGGGAAAGGAAGAGGAAATCGAAGTTCTTCTTCTAAGGGAGCACCAGCCGGGGAAATGGTCCGCTTTAACCAAACCGGCGCGAAAAACTCCCGTCGGCCAGGAATTGATTATCGGCGACCTGACGGCGCGGGTGCTCGAAGTCACCGAATCGGGAAGCCGGATCCTGCGTTTCGATCCGAGACCTGATTTTATGGAAATCATTGAAAAGATCGGTGAGCCTCCCCTGCCCCCGTATATCCACAGATCCGAAAAACACGACTTCTCTGAGGACAAGATCCGCTACCAGACGGTCTATGCACGCGAGACAGGATCGGTCGCCGCTCCAACCGCCGGGCTCCATTTCACTCCGGAAATCTTCAGCCGTCTCCATGAAAAAAAAATCCCCGTATGTGAAATCATGCTGCACGTCGGATACGGAACCTTTCAGCCCGTGAGGTGCGATAATGTGGAAGAGCACAGGATGGAAGCGGAATACTACCGCGTGGAAGCCGAAACCCTGTCCCGAATCCGGCGCTATAAGATTGACGGACGGCGTTTGATCGCCGTCGGGACGACAACAACCCGATGCCTGGAATTTCTGGCCCGCGACGGCAATCTTCCGGATACCGCATCGGAAGGCGAGTGCAACCTTTTTATTTACCCCGGATTTGAATTCAAAATTCTGGACGGCCTTCTCACCAATTTCCATTTGCCCAAATCGACCCTTTTCATGCTCGTCTCCGCTTTTGCAGGGCGGGAACTGATGCTCGACTGTTACAGGGAAGCGATTTCATGCGGCTACCGCTTTTTCAGTTACGGCGACTGCATGCTCATAATCCAGTAGGGGCGAACCTTGTGTTCGCCCTTCTTTGCTTTAATCCAGCAATATCGCTGACCG
>CAZPHK010000182.1:0-4780 GCA_964586015.1 uncultured Acidobacteriota bacterium
CGTTTTTCCTTCAGTGCGCTTCCCCACAGGCCTTTCCACTTATCCAGCGGATAGTGGATGCATTTGCCTTCGACATCGCACGAGTCGAGCATTTTAGTGAGGCTGGGGCAGATAAGGTAGCCGGCCTCGGGGATGTAGCCGAAAACGCCGTATTGGCTCGCCATGTTCTCCTGTACGATCGAGAGCACTCTGTCGAACAATTCCTCGCCCCGTTCCTCGACGAAAACTTTCAGGATATGATTGGCTATGAGCGTTTCTTTGTATTCATCGGGCACCTTTTCCTCCATTCCCGGATTCTCGACAATCGGAGCTTCCGGGCAAGCGGCGGGTTCGGCATTTTCAGGAATATCGTCCCGGAACGGAAACATGCCCCTTTGAAAGTCTTTTTCCCCGGACCGGGAATAAATCGGTTTTTGCGGCATATCGGTCCTATCGCTTTTTGATTGACCGTGTTTACAGAGGCCTCTTCGGGCGGAACAGTTGATTATTCATACCCTGAATACATATCGAAATTCGCCCGCACCCCTTACAACACTTCCCCGTGGGTCGGCCGCAAGAAAGCTTATGGGTTCTTTAAATACAAACAGGAAAATTTAATGGCTCGCCTTATGAAAAGCGCAATTAAGCCATTCCCTTCAAAATATCGCATCCGGGACAATGCGCAATAAGGTTTTTATCGTATAAAATTAAGGAATACCCTGATTGTTTCCACGAGATACCTGATAAATAATTCGGCACCTGCGACTTAAAGAGTGATTCCAGAGGCGATCATCCGCAGAGCCAGGGATGGTAACAGGCGACATTTCAGGGATGGTTCCCGTGACTCAAAGGCCCGATGTAATACAGGATGGATGCCTCGAAATATTCGTTCATAACACGACAAGCTGAAGAAACGGCACAATTCTTCAGCCCGGGAAAGGAACCTGTGCATGATCCCCGGTTTGAATAAATTAACAGAATGCCGCCCTCAGCTTGATCGTAGATGTCGTTAGAAGAGCTGAAATCAGAATTTTTTCCGGACCTGGAGAAGCCCATGACTTATCCGAAATCACATTACGGCCAAAGCAATATCATCAAACTTCCTGTCAAGGGAATTCCATTGGATTACTGCCCTAATTCACCCGACACCAGGCATGAATTCATACAGCAGGAATACGAACCTGAAGTAAAAATCTGTTTCTGGTGCAGACTGTTGGTTATCCCGGAAGACTCACAGGAATCAGATTAGATAAAGAGATGATGCTTGAGTTCTTCAGCATTTGCGGGGCCTATGGAATTTCTGATCCTGTAATTCCCCATAACCGGTTCACCGGTCGATTGCATCCTTTTTCACCTGCAGGATATCGCGATTTAATGTATTGAATTCTGCATTTTAAGTTCAAACCGATTGACTGCAATAACATCGATCCTGGAGAATACAATATGGCTTATCTTATCAATGAAGAATGCATCAACTGCGCGGCATGCGAACCGGAATGTCCGAACGAAGCGATCTCGGAAGGTGAAATTTTCTACGAAATCGATCCCGACAGGTGCACCAATTGTGTCGGTGCCTTTGAATCCTCCAAATGCGCGGAAGTGTGTCCCGTAGATGCCTGCCAGCCGGACCCCGGACACGAGGAAACAAAAGAACAGCTTCTGGAAAAATGGCGCGGACTGCACCCCGGAGAAGAACCGGCTCCCGGCACATATTGAACCGATGATATAGCTTCTTTTCACCGCACCGAAGCGTATTGGGAAAAACTCAGCATCTTGACCGGGGTACAGGATACGAAAATCCTTCAGGATGGAACCTTTTCATTTTCGGAAATGGTTGTGCAGGCTTCCCTGCCGTAAGCCATTATGTAAAAGAAAGCCGCGATCCAATCCCCTCGCTATCGTATTCGTGGATCCGGACACAGGCGCTGTGTCCGCAGGCACAGGTTCCCGCGCCGTTCTTCCAGCGGAGCATCGAAGTCGATCCGGACGCGAACAGAATGTGGAAACGCCGGGCCGGTTTATGTGGCGGGACGTCTGGCACCGTTTCCGGATTCCTTCGTTTTTGCCGGGGAATTTTCTGTAGAGATCCGATGATTCGTCGATTATACCGCGCCCCCGTTCCTGAGAGCAAATCCCAAATATGTTCGATGCTGTCACCGGGAGTCCATGCCTTGCGGCGAATTGCCTCAGGTTCCTGGGAAATTATGCTATATGGTGATCCGGTTTATCATATAAAATATATTCCGGAAAAAGATTCCGTGGCATTGTTCCCATACTCCACTGTGCCTGTATCCCGTTCCTTTGGCATGAAAAGGGATTTCAATATATTCTTACAGAGAACAAATCGCCCGCAGGGTGATTGAAAGAGGCTCGATATGAGCGAAAAAAAAACATCTGCGAAGGGAAAAAAGAAGGTCCCGCGTTCCGCTAAACCGGCGGATCCCCGCAAATCGGAAAACAGGGGAAGCAGTTTCCCCGTTTTATGCCTGGGGGCTTCGGCAGGCGGTCTGAAGTCGCTCGAATCCTTTTTCTCCGATCTGCCGGAAAAAAGCGGGATGTGTTTCGTGGTTATCTCCCACACAGACCCGGGCCGCACCAGCCTGCTTCCGGAAATCCTTAAAAGAAAGTCCCGCGTCCCCGTATCCGACATAAAGGAGGATATGCCTCTCGAACGGAACAAGGCATTTCTGCCGCCTTCGGACAAAGATGCCGTTATCGAAGACGGCCGGTTTCATTTAAAGCAAAGGGTGAAAAGAGACGGTCTGCACATGCCGATCGACTCCTTTCTCGAGTCGCTGGCAAAAGAGTGCAGAGAGCTGTCCGGTTGTATCATCCTCTCGGGAACCGGTACCGACGGCACCCACGGACTGCGCCTGATCAAGGAAGCCGGAGGAGTGTCCTTCGCCGAGGCTCATTCCTCGGCGAGCCATTACGGGATGCCCCAAAGCGCGATAGAAACCGGGCAGGTCGATTTTGTCATGGAACCGGATCGCATGGCCGGACAGCTGATCGAGTATTTCAAGCACCCCGCCGCACTGTCGAATGTTCCCGATGAGAAGGATCTGAAAAATGAAAAAACAGCGGCGACTTTAAGAGGCATCCTCAATCTGCTGGCCGCACGCACGCATCACGATTTTTCCTACTACAAGAAAAGCACTCTCATCCGGCGCATAGAGCGGCGCATAGCCGTTACGGGAAGCCAGAATGCCGAGCAATACTACAACCATATCCGAAACAGCAACGAAGAGAGCGAAGCGCTCTTTCAGGATCTGCTGATCGGAGTGACCGAGTTTTTCAGGGATCCGGAAACATTTTTCGTGCTGGAGGAACGCGTGCTTCCCGGCGTTTTCCAGCACTTGGCCGAGGGCGATACGCTGAGAATATGGGTGGCCGGCTGCTCCTCCGGAGAGGAAGTCTATTCCGTGGCCATTGCTGTCCGGGAATACATGGAAAAGCACAAGACAAAGCGCGAATTGCAGATTTTCGGCACCGACATCGACAGGCAGGCCATCGCAAAAGCGCGCGAAGGCGTATATCTGCCCAACATCGCCACAAAGATGAGCCAGAAGCGCCTGGAGCGGTTTTTCATTAAGGATGGGAACAGGTACCGGGTCAGAAAGGAAATACGCGAGCCTGTAGTGTTTGCCGTTCAAAATGTGCTGCGGGATCCTCCCTTCACGAGGCTGGACATTCTGTTCTGCCGCAATCTGCTGATCTACCTTGAAGGGGACGCCCAGAACAGGCTCATTCCGATTTTCCACTACAGCCTGAAACCTGAGGGCGCGCTGTTTCTGGGATCGAGCGAAACCATCGGCCGCTTCGGAGATCTTTTTAACGCCCTGGACCGCAAACACGTCTACTTTAAAAAAGACGTCCCCAGTTTCATACGGCCAGAGATCCAGTTTCCCACCGGGGCGAAAAATTTACGGGACGCACTCCAAAACAGGCCTGGTGCCGGCGGCGAGATGCAGACGGCGCAAATGGGCCTGGCACAGGCCACCGAACATCTCCTGCTGCAAAAGCATACGCCCGCCTGCGTGATCGTCGACTCCTCCGGCCGCCTGATGCATGTCCACGGAAAGACCGGCAAATATCTCGAGCTGCCCTCCGGAAAACCCGATCTGGATGTGAGCGCCCTGGCCAAGGAAGGACTTCGGTTTGCTCTGACTTCCGCCCTTAGAAAAGCAGCTTCCGAGAAAAAGGAAATCCGCCAGTACGGCCTCAAGGTCAGGACGAACAGCGAGTTCCAGGATACGGATCTTGCGGTGATACCGTTGAGTGAACCGCAGGTCCTCAAAAACGCTTTCCTGATCACTTTCGCGGAATCTTCAGGTACCTATCGGGAGATCCCGAAAAACGGCGAAGCAAAAACGGAGACGGACGATGCAGTCGGCCGGATCGTCGAGCTGGAACACGAGCTGCTGCGCGTCCGGGAGGACTACCGGAGCGCTATTGAAGAGCTGGAGACATCCAACGAGGAGCTCAAATCGGTCAACGAAGAAATGCACTCGGCGAATGAAGAGCTTCAAAGCACCAATGAAGAGCTCGAGTCTTCCCGGGAGGAGCTGCAGTCGCTGAACGAAGAGCTCAACACGGTAAACAACCAGCTGCAGAGCAAAAACGAGGAGCTGGCCGATTTATATACTTCAGTCACCAGTGTGCTGAACAGCACCAAGATCGCCATCCTCTTCTTGAACAACGACCTCACCGTGAAAAGGTTCACGCCGGAGGTCGCCGCTCTGCTCAACCTGGTGAGCCACGACGTCGGTTTCGTGTCGCAGCACGTGAAACGCGTCGCATG
>CAZPHK010000182.1:4790-9346 GCA_964586015.1 uncultured Acidobacteriota bacterium
CCCACAACCTCGAGTTCAGGGACCTGACGCAAAAGGTGAAACAGGTGATGGACACGCTGGAGCCTTTCGAAAGCGACGTTCTAACCACGGACGGCCGCTGGTACCGGATGTGCATCAGAATATTCCGCTCCAAAACGCACGTCATCGAAGGCGCTGTCGTCACTTTTGTCAATATCGATTCGCAGAAAAAGGCGCAGAAGGAAGTGGAACGGTTGAAGGAAAAAGAACTTGAGGCGGCGAAGAGTTTTTCAGAAAATATTGTGGAAACGGTCCGGGAATTCCTGCTCGTGCTGGACGGGAACCTCCGCGTGCTCCGGGCGAACCGGCGCTTTTATAAGACCTTTCATACGGATGAAAGCAGGGTTGTGGGAAAGCACCTGTTTTCACTTGCAAACGGGTGGTGGAAGATTCCACGCTTGAAAGATCTGGTTGAAAGGGTTGTTGAAAAAGGCGGAGCGTTCGAGGATTTTGAGGTGGATAAAGATATTCCGGGAACCGGGAGAAGCCGGCTGCTTTTGAACGCCCGCCGACTTGCGCGGGAAGAAAATAAAAACGTATGCGTGCTGCTTGCCGTGGACGACATTACCGGCAGGAATCCGCTGCCGAAAGAGGAATGAATGACCGCCGAGAACCCATCCCGTGACCCTTATGCCCGGCTCAGGGAGGCCTCCCAAAAGATACTGGAGGAGAAAAAAGACCGGGAGATCGACACGACGGACCGGGAACTGCTCGATGTTCTGCACGAACTTGAAGTGCATCAGATTGAGCTTGACCTGCAAAATGAGGAGCTTCGGCGGGCGGTCTCCGCCCTTGAAACAGCCAGAGGCGAGTACGCCGACCTTTTCCATTCGGCTCCGGTGGGATTCCTCAACCTGACAAATGAAGGCAGAATCGAGCGGTATAACCAGGCCGCCCTCGATATGCTGCCGGGATTGGGCAACATACCTGCGAAAACGCCTTTTACAAATCTTATTTATCCGGAAGATCTTCCGAAATATTTCAGGGCCGTGAAAGATCTGGAAATCGCCGGAGTCAACGGTCGCAGGCAAACAACTGAGCTTCGGCTGGCCCCGTCCAAGGGCAGAGTGTTCTGGATCCGCCTTGATGTCGGCTATGCATTCGACCGCCGGATCCGCAAAGGCGGGTGGCGGCTTGCCATGGTCGAAATTGACGAGCGCAAGCAGGCTGAGAAAATATTGAAGGAAAGCGAGGAGAAATTACGCGCGTGCTTTACCAACGCCGCCATAGGATTTTCAACGCAGATTCCCGGGGGGCGCTTCCTGGACGCGAATCCGGCCTATTGTTCGCTGACGGGATACGCACTTGAAGAACTTCGGTCCATGGAACTTCAGCAGCTGATTCATCCCGACGATTTAGCGGAGAACATGGCGCTCATCGAAAAACTGCGCAGCGGGAGGATCCCGGCCTTCACGATTGAGAGCCGCTATATTCGCAAGGACAAATCAATAGTCCATGTCCGCAAGAGCGTATCCCTGATAAGAGATTCAGAGGGGAATCCGGAATGGATAACCGCGCTCATTGAGGACATAACGGAGCGGAAGAGGGCCGAAGAAGCGCTGAAACAAAATGAATGGCGTTTTCGGGTATTGACGGAAAAGACGCACGAGTTCATCGCCGTCGTCAACGAGGAGGGCAAGATCGACTACATCTCCCTGGGCCAAGCCAACAGGCTCCTTTACACGGCGGAAGAACTGCTGGGCTGTGAGGTTTTCGAACTCTTGCATCCGGACGACAGGCCCGGGGCCCGGAGGGCGCTTCGGGACATCGTAAGCCGGCCGTACGGAGTGCAGCAGATGGAACTCCGCTTCCGCGCCAGGGACGGCTCCTGGCGCTGGATGTTCGTCTCGGGAACAAATCTGCTGGACGATCCTGCCGTGAGGGGTGTAGTTGTCAACGGTCTCGACATTTCCGAAAGAATACAAAACGAAGAGAAACTGCGGCAGAGCCGGCTGGATCTGGATCGTGCCCAGGAAGTAGGACAGATTGGAAGCTGGCGGCTGGACATAAGCCGGAATATCCTGATGTGGTCAAAAGAGAATTATCGCATTTTCGGCGCGCGCGAAGGCGAACCTCAAACCTACGGAACGTTCCTGAAAGCCGTTCACCCCGACGACCGCGAATACGTCGATGCAAAATGGAAAGCCGCCCTGCAGGGCGAACCGTACGATATTGAACACCGCCTGTTAGTGGACGATCGGGTGAAATGGGTGCGGGAGAAAGCCTTCATGGAATTCGGCGACAGTGGGGCACTGCTGGGCGGATTCGGTATCACGCAGGAAATAACCGAACGCAAGCGGATTGAAGAAGAACTGCGACGATCCCGCGACGAACTGGAAGTGCGGGTGAAAGAGCGGACGGATAAATTATCCCGTGCAGTCAAAAAACTGCACAGGCGTTCCGGACAGCTGAGAAAAATGGCGGCGGAATTGACCCTGGCCGAACAGCACGAGCGGCAGCGGATGGCCTCGATTCTCCATGACGGTCTCCAGCAGCTGCTGGCCGGAGCGAATTTTCAGCTCGAGCTCATGGAGCAGGATCAGAAATTTCCCGATGAAATGTCCCGTCTGAAGGAAATCCTGGATCAAGCCATCAGCGCCTCGCGTTCGCTTGCGATGGAGCTTCATCCGCCCATTCTGCTTGGGAACGATCTTTGCGCCGCCCTCAAGTGGCTGACGGATTGGATGCGTGACATGCACGGGCTGCAGGTCCGCGTAAAAAGCCCGGAAAGCGTGCAAGCTTTGGAATATGAAATGCTTCTCGTTCTGTTTCAATCGGTCCGGGAACTGCTCTTCAATGTCGTAAAGCACGCCGGAGTAAAAAAGGCTTTTATCGAGCTGGAACAGCAGGATGAACGAATTCTGCTGACGGTGGAGGATAAAGGAAGCGGTTTCGATCCGAGAAAGCTTCGCCTTCAGGGAGGGGGACAGGGTGGCTTCGGCCTGTTCGGAATGCGCGAGCGTCTGATCTCATTGGGTGTGCGGACGGAAGTCGAAAGCGCCCCGGGGGAAGGATGCCGGATAAGGCTCCTGGTTCCTCTGCAGCGTGCAACAAAAAGGATGATTCAACCGGGGGAAATTGAAGGGGCGTCCGTTGACGGGGCATGTCTTCCCGGCCGGGATTTGAAACGTGCCGATGCGGAAGAAAAAATTCGCATTATGCTGGTTGACGATCAGGATGTTTTACGCCAGGGCTTGGCCAGCCTGATTGAAAGAGAATCGGATTTGCAGGTTGTCGGCGAGGCATCCAATGGGGAGGCAGCCGTAAATCTTGCCCGTAAACTGCAACCGGATGTTGTGCTCATGGATATCAGCATGCCGATAATGAACGGCATCCGGTCGACACAGATCATTCACGAGGAATTTGCAGGTATTCGAATAATCGGTCTTTCCGTATTCCAGGATGAATTACAAATAAACAAAATGCTTCAAGCCGGCGCCGCCGCATATTTTACCAAGCACGGGGATGTCAAGGAATTGATAAATTTAATCCGGTCCTGCGCGCATGAAGTCTCTTCATGAATAAAACCCTTTCCTTATTATTCAGTTTCTCCGGCTTCTAAATTTAAAAGGACGTTTCATTGGGCGGGTTAAGGAAGTCTGATCGAACGATGAAAAGTTTCGCTGATTGAATCATGGCCTCTACGAAAAAAACCATGCTGTTAAATATCGGGCCTGCGCATCCGGCGATGCACGGGGTAATCCGCCTGATCACGGAACTTGAGGGAGAAACCGTCGTCAAAGTCGAAGCGGAGATCGGCTATCTGCATCGCGCTTTCGAAAAAAGCTGTGAAAATTCAACCTGGAACCAGGCGATCCCCTATACGGACAGGCTCAACTATGTCTCGCCGCTGATAAATAATTTCGGCTACTGCGCCGCCGTCGAAAAGCTTATGGGAATCAAACCTACCGAGCGCTGCCAGTACATTCGCGTCCTCATGAGCGAGATATCCAGAATCACGGATCATCTTACCTGTATCGCCGCGTCGGCAATGGAATTGGGCGCAATGACCGCGTTCCTCTATTTCATGAAGGCGCGGGAATATCTTTACGACATTATCGAGGAAGTGACAGGAGCGAGATTAACCATCAGCTACGGCCGGGATCGTCCTTATCGGGTCCGGGTCCGCCCCCCGTGTTTTTTTTGCCATGGCGGGCCTTCACACCATGCTCGAAAATTATATGCTGGCGGACATAGTGCCCACGTTCGGATCCATTAATATGATTGCGGGCGAACTGGATCGCTGACTTCCTTTTTTAAATTAATAAATCAAGGTTCGGAAAGTAAAGGTTTCAAAGCACCCTATCGGTGATCTCCTTCCATACAGGTCCACTTCAGGATTTTCGTTTTGAAATTAAGGAAATACCGCATTATCTATGAATCAATAAGGAAATTCCTTATTGTGTCGTAAATTGGAATTTTTAAACCTGTAAATATGATTTCTAAGCGATAGGATTGGCCGGAGCACTGCCGATGAACATAAAACAGATAAATATCTATGTGATAGTTCACAAGGGAATACGCATCCTGATCGGCCG
>CAZPHK010000183.1:0-9338 GCA_964586015.1 uncultured Acidobacteriota bacterium
CAGCATGGAATCCCTGCAGGAATGCGGTCTGGTGAAGCACTCGGAGGACGGAGAACGTTTCTACGATACTTTTCGGGACAGGATAAATTTCCCGATAACCGATGTTCAGGGGAGAGTCATCGCTTTTGGAGGCCGCGCCATGGGAGACCGGCAGCCGAAGTATTTGAATTCTCCGGAAACCAGGCTCTATAATAAGAGTCGCAACCTATTTGGATTGAGCTTTTCCAAGGACGCGATCAAGGAAAGAGACCGGGCCGTTCTGGTCGAAGGGTACATGGATTTTATTATTCCTTTCCAGCATGGCGTGAAAAACCTGGTCGCATCGCTTGGAACGAGTCTGACAACGCAGCAGGTGGAACTGTTGGGCCGCTATACACGGGATGTCGTGGTCAGTTATGACCCTGATTCCGCGGGGCTTGCGGCGACACAACGATCCTTGGACCTGTTTTTGGAAGGGGATTTCAGGGTCAAAGTGCTTCAGCTTTCCGATAACAAGGATCCGGATGAATTTGTGCGGACCGCAGGACCGAAAGCATATCAGGACAAAGTGACGGAAGCGGTTCCTTACCTCGACTTCGTTCTTGATTCCGCAATTAAAAGCCAGGGGTCCATGCACGATCCCAAGAAAAAGATACAGGTCATCAATACTATTCTGCCTTACCTGGCACGCCTGCCGAGCGCGGTGGAGCGCTCGGAGTATGTGTTTAAATTTGCCCGAAAGCTGGGAATCGAAGATCAGCAGCTGCTGTCTGAAACCAAAAGAGCAGCCCGGCAGAAAAAGGCCCGTCTGGAGCCGGTAGCTGTCGCGTCTTCTCAAACAATGAAATTTGCCGAAAAAAGGCTTCTTCAGCTGCTTCTTGGAAATGCCGATCTGCAGCATGAAATAATACCTTTGTGTTCCCGGCAGGACTTTGAGGGTCTGGTATCTGCGAAAATTTTTTCTATACTGTTAGAGGGATATAATAAAAACGAACCGTGTACTTACGAAAGCCTGCATCGCCGGCTCGCGGGAGAAGAGGAGCAGGCATTGCTCGCTCAATTGCAGCTTGAGGAGGTGCCGGAAGATCCATCAAGGGATACGGCCGAGAGTTTTCTGAATGCTTTACGAACCATGAGGCTGTCATCGTATAAACAGAAAATCCAGACGAAGATTGCTGAAGCCGCCGAGCAGAAGGATGATGAACTGCTCAATCAACTGATAGAACAGCGTATTATGGTGGATCGCGAATTAGTCAGTCTGTCCAGGAAATAGCCCGGATTTCCGAGAGGTGCAAACGGCATTGGACATGCCGCCTACCCAATGCAGCGCCGCTGTGGTAACTATTAGAGGAACCCGGGATTGCAGTGAAAGGAGACAATAGTCTTGTCTATCGAAGAAAAGTACGATGAAGTCAAAGAATTGATCCTGATGGGAAAGGAGAGGGGGTACCTCCTGTACGACGAGGTCAACGATCTTTTGCCTGAAGGCGTTTGCTCTTCCGATGAACTTGACAGAATTTTTTCTCTTTTCGGCTCAGCGGGGATAGAGGTCATAGATTCGGAGCAGAAATTTCAGGACGACGGCAAAAGAGAAAACAAAAGGGATGACAGCTCCGGAGATGAAAACGAGTTCGACCTTGCCGCCATTAATCTGGACAAAACGAATGATCCTGTCCGCCTCTATCTTCGTGAAATGGGAACCGTCCCTCTTCTCAGCCGTGAGGGGGAGGTGGAGATTGCGAAGCGTGTGGAACACGGCCAGCGGATCATCCTGAAAGCCCTTTCCCGGTCTCCCCTCGTTGTAAGTGAAATTCTCAATATCGGCGATCAGCTCAAGAAAAGCCAGCTGTCGATTCGCGATGTTGTTTCCTTTAATGACGATGAAATAACCGACGAACGGCTTGAAGAAAAGACGGCCTCGGTTGTTTCAGTGATTGACAGCATACGGAAGCATGAGCGGGCGGCGCACAAAATCCGTTTGAAAATGAAGCGTTGCCGCAAAGGTTCGCGGGTTTACAAGAAGCATTTATCCATGCTGGCGCGGTATCGAATCCCCATTGCATGGAAAGTCCGCGCGCTGGAGTTGAACAACCTGCAGCATGAAAGGCTGGTAGGCATAATAAAGGAAACCGTGGATCAGGTGGTGTCCTACGAGCGAGAATTGAACAGACTCAACAGGAACCTCGATAATCCGCGGAAGAAGGATGATCCGAAGGCCATCAGGAAACGGATCAGAGAGATAAAGCTCGAACTGAAAAAGATCGAAGAGGAGGCGTTCGCCAATGCTTCCGAATTGAAGAGAACGCTTGCGACCATACGCTCCGGCGAACTGGAAGCGGATATTGCGAAAAAAGAGCTGGTGGAGGCGAACCTTCGGCTCGTCGTATCGATCGCCAAAAAATACACCAACAGGGGCCTCCAGTTCCTGGACCTCATCCAGGAAGGGAATATCGGGCTTATGAAAGCCGTCGATAAATTCGAGTATCGCCGGGGATACAAGTTTTCGACCTACGCGACCTGGTGGATCCGGCAGGCCATCACCCGGGCGATCGCGGACCAGGCCCGGACGATTCGGATTCCCGTTCATATGATTGAGACGATCAACAAGCTTATCCGCACCTCGCGCAGCCTGGTTCAAGAGTACGGCAGGGAACCTACAAGCGACGAAATTGCAAAGAAAATGGAATTTCCCGTCAGCAAGGTTCGTAAAATTCTCAAAATTGCCCAGGAACCGATCAGCCTTGAAACACCCATCGGGGAAGAGGAAGACAGCCATCTCGGCGACTTCATTGAGGACCGCGGCGTAGTATCTCCCGCGGAGGCCGTTATTAATATCAACCTGAAAGAGCAGACGGATTCGGTTCTTCAGACGCTGACGCCGCGCGAGGAGCAGGTTATTAAAATGCGTTTCGGATTGGGAGACGGCAGCGAACATACGCTCGAGGAAGTCGGACAGCGTTTCTCCGTGACACGCGAACGCATTCGCCAGATTGAGGCGAAAGCTCTTCGAAAATTGCGGCATCCTTCGCGCAGCCGCATGTTGATGGCTTTCCTCGAAGGCTCGGCAATTCACGAATAATCTCGATCGCCCATAAGTTCGTACGGGTGGATCTATTATCAGTTATATTAAGTAACCCGACCTGGAAGGTTGGGCCTGTTGCCTGCGTTTCGCAACACCTGTTGCCGTGTAGGGGCGAACCTGATCTCAGGCACGCCGATTATTATGGAGAGCGGCCGCTAACCGACCTGAAGGTCGGACCTGTCGCACTTCGGTTCGCAATACCTGTAAATGCGTAGGGGCGAACCTTGTGTTCGCCCTGTAATGGATAAGTCGGAAACTCAACCTGAACGGATTGGATACTCCCTGTGGCATTTCGTATTGAGATCGGCCTGAAGCGCGGAGTTAAAGACGGACGCGGCCTAGCTGCCGTCGAAAAGGCGCGTAGATATTTCAACACTACCGTAAAATCCTGCCAAACCCGCGATGTTTATAAAGTGGATATTTCGCTGTCTTCCGGGGAAATAAAACGAATCCGGAAGGCTTTTACGGATCCCGTGATCGCGCGATCGGCTCTCGGGCGCCTGTCCCCTCCGGCTTTTGACTGGATGGTCGAAGTGGGATTCAAGCCCGGCGTGACCGACAATGTCGGCAATACCGCGCGCGCGGTTGTGAAGGACGTTGTGGACCGCCCCCTTTCGAGAGACGAAACCGTGTATACCTCCGTTCAGTATTTTTTCCGGGGAGGGGACTTATCCCGGGACGGTGTCCTGCTCATTGCCCGGGATCTCCTGGCGAATTCTTTGATTCAGACCGTCAGGGTTTTCGCTCCGGATGAGTGGCTGGCGGCCCCGGTGGACGAAACGGTTCCGGCGATACGGGAGAAGGCGGATATCCGGGTCGGCACCTACGATCTCGATGGGTCCGATTCCGAACTCATGAGGATCAGCAGCGAGGGCATCCTGTCGCTGAACCTCGAGGAGATGCGGGCGATCCGCGATTACTTCGCTTCCGGCACCGTCAAAAATGAGCGGTTTTCATTGGGTCTTCCGGAGCAGCCGACCGACGTTGAATTGGAATGCATCGCACAGACATGGTCCGAACACTGCAAGCACAAGATATTCGCCGGACGGGTTCACTATGTCGATGAATCCGGCAACGAAGAGTGGATCGATTCGCTCTTTAAAACTTATATCCGAGGCGCCACCGAAAAGATCGGCTGGGAGATCGACTGGCTGGTTTCCGTTTTCAGCGATAACGCGGGCATTATACGGTTCAATGACCGTTACGATATTTCCTATAAAGTCGAAACCCACAACTCCCCGTCAGCCCTGGATCCCTACGGCGGGGCTATAACCGGAATAGTCGGTGTGAACCGGGATCCCATGGGAACCGGCATGGGGTGCGAAATGGTGTGCAACGTCTGGGGCTACTGCCTGGGATCCCCTTTCTACGAAGGAAACCTCCCTGAAGGCCTGATGCATCCGAGGAGAATTCGCGACGGAGTGCACCAGGGGGTCATCGACGGCGGGAACCAGAGCGGAGTCCCCTGGGTGAGGGGATTCGAGCGCTTCGACGAGCGGTATATCGGCAAACCTCTGGTTTACTGCGGCACGGTCGGGCGAATACCGACGCAGTTGCAGGGCCGGCCGTCCGGGCGCAAAGAAATAGTGCCCGGGGATGCCATCGTCATGTGCGGAGGACGCATAGGAAAAGACGGCATACACGGCGCGACTTTTTCCTCCGAGGAATTGAGGAAGGAATCGCCTGCCCAGGCGGTTCAGATCGGCGATCCTATAACCCAGCGCAATATGTATGAATTCCTTATGGAAGCGCGCAACCTCGGTCTCTATCGTGCCATAACCGACAACGGGGCCGGAGGACTGAGCTCTTCGGTGGGAGAAATGAGCCGTTTAAGCGGCGGAGCCGAACTGGACCTGGCGAAAGCCCCGCTGAAATACGAGGGGCTGCAGCCCTGGGAGATACTGCTTTCGGAAGCGCAGGAACGCATGTCGCTGGCCGTACCTCAGGACAGCCTGGAGGAATTCCTGGAGCTTGCCGCGCGGAGGGAAGTGGAGGCGACCGAACTGGGTGCGTTCACCGACAGCGGCGCTTTTGTGGTGCGTTACGGATCGCGTGTCGTGGCGCACATCGGACTTGATTTCCTGCATGACGGAGTGCCCCGGATGGAGCTGGAGGCGCGCTGGCAGCCGCCCCGAATCGCCTCTCCGAGAAGACCGCGCAAGGGACTGCGCAACAGGAAACTGGCGTCGATTCTCAGCGGATTGAACCTGTGCTCCCGCGAGTTCAAGTCCCGGCAGTATGACGGGGAGGTCAAGGGACTGAGCGTGATAAAACCGTTTGTCGGCGTTCACAGCGATGTGCCGAGTGACGCGACCGTCATGCGGGTCGAACACGGAAGTGATTCCGGCATTATCCTGGCCGAAGGAATCAATCCGTTTTTTTCCGACCTGGATACGTATCACATGATGGCCGGGGTCATTGACGAGTCCGTGCGCCGGGTGATCAGCGTCGGCGGAAAACTTCATAGGATTGCGGGACTGGATAATTTCTGCTGGCCCGATCCGATGCTGTCGGACAAGACGCCGGACGGACTCTATAAGATGGCCCAGCTCGTGCGCGCAAACAAGGCCCTGTACGATGTTGCCGTTGCCTTCAAGCTGCCTCCGATTTCGGGCAAGGACAGCATGAAAAACGATTCGGTCCGAGGCAACCGGAAGATTTCCATTCCGCCGACCGTTCTTTTTTCGGTCGTCGGAATCATGGAGGACGTGCGGCGGGCTGTTACGATGTATTTCAAAAATGCCGGGGACCTGATCTATGTCGTGGGCGCTACGAAAAACGAACTGGGCGGCTCTGAATATTACCGCATGCTTGCCCGGGAGCAGGGAACTCCGGAATCCTACGGCGGCGAAGTTCCGAAGCTCGAGATTCAGACGGCACTGTCGATATACCGGGCAATGAGCGAAGCCACTGAAAAAGGAATCCTGAGCTCTTCCCACACACCGACGCTGGGCGGATTGGCGGCGGCACTCGCGCTTGCCGCAATAGGCGGCGACCTGGGCGCTGAAATCGACCTGTCGTCCCTGGTCTGCGAAGGCTGTCCGGATGATGACGCGAGGCTGTTCTCCGAATCCAACAGCCGGTTCGTGATTACCTGTTCGCCGGACAGGAAATCTGATTTGGAATCCCTGTTTTCCGGCGTGCCCTGCGCCGCGATCGGGACCGTCGCGGTAGAACGAAAACTGCGCATCAACGGCACCGGCGGGAAAACGGTTTTGGATATGGATATCGAGACATTACGACGATCCTTCAAGGAAACGCTCTATGGCATCTGACGCACCGGTACTGATCATTACGGGTTACGGATTGAATTGCGAGGACGAATCCAGGCATGCCTGGCAACTGGCCGGGGCGGATCCCAGGCTTGTTCACTTGAACGATCTGATCGACAATCCGGCGCGCCTGCACGATCACGCGGCACTGATGTTTATCGGAGGATTCTCATACGGCGACCATATGACGTCGGGTCACGTGTTTGCCCTGAGGGTAAAACATCGCCTGAGCAGGGAACTGGAAACGTTTATCGGCCAGGGCAAGCTGATCATGGGGGTCTGCAACGGTTTCCAGATCATGGTCAAACTCGGTCTTCTGCCCTGGCTTGACGGCGACCATTTCATCCAGAAGCTTTCCATCATGCAGAACGACTGCGGGATGTTCCAGAACCGGTGGGTGCCGCTGCGGTTCGAAGCCGAATCACCCTGCGTGTTTACACGCGGATTGCGTCCTTTTCCGCTTTCCGTCCGCCATGGGGAGGGCAAGGTTTTCACCCTGGACGGGAAACTGCTCGATCGCCTGGAATCTTCAGGCTGCATACCCTGCCGCTACGCGGATCCGGTTACAAATCAGGCAACGCAGACGTTTCCGCACAATCCCAACGGATCTCTTCACTCAATCGCCGGATTGTGCGATCCTACGGGGCGGATTTTCGGCATGATGCCCCATCCGGAAGCCTACCTGTACCCGGAAAACCATCCTCAATGGGAAATTCAGAAGCGGAACGGAACCCTGCCGGAGAGCGGACTGGGCCTCTCTCTTTTCCGCAACGCCGTGGAGCATATGAAACGGATCTGATTTCCTAGTCAGTACATATAGACTGCGCCGCTGAGTGGCGCTGAATTGTCATAGGCGTCTCCGGCGATGCCGGTATCGCCGCCGTCCTCATCGGGCGAGCCGACCGACAGGGTAAGGCCGTCCCATGAAAGATCTACGGAATATCCGAAGTAGTCGAATTCTCCCGTATTTGAAGCTTTGATATAGCTGTACGGAGAATAAACATCCGTAAATCGAACAAAAAGATAGACCGCGCCGCTGTCTTCGGCTGAGTCGTCGGAGCTGTCTCCTTCGACGCCGATTGCGCCGCTATCCTCCAGGCCGGCTCCGACGGCCAGAGAATAGCCGTCGCCGGAAAGGGAAACGGCGCCGCCGAATTCGTCCAAAGATCCTGCATTTTGCGCCTTAATGTAGTCTGTCTGGATCCAGCTTCCACCGTCATTTTCGAAGATGTACGCGGCTCCGCTGTCGGTGATGGTGTTGCTGCTTTGATTCAGGCCGTTTCCGTCTTCCCCAGGGGCTCCAATGGCCAGGATCAGGCCGTCGCCGGAGAGAGACACGGAAGCGCCGAAATAATCCTGTTCTTCAGCGTTGGAGGCTTTGAGAAAGGCCTGGGCGCTCCAACTGGATCCGGTTCGGGAAAAGACGGCCGCTGCGCCGCTTTCGGGCGCGGAGTTATCGTGCGGGTCGGAGTCGGAGCTGTCTTCATCGAGATACCCTGCCGCCAGGGTGTTTCCATCTTCGGAGAGAGCGAGGGCATTGCCGAAATTGTCGTAGTCGTCAATAACGGAAGCCTTAAGGTAACCCTGCTGGTACCAGCCGAGGGTGTCGAGATCAAACACGTAGACTGCGCCGCTGTCCGTGATGGAATTATCACTTGGATCGCCGTCGCTGTCTTCTCCCGGAGCCGATGCGGCAAGTGTGAAACCGTCGTCTGAGATCGCCAGGGCCCAGCCGAATAAATCATCCTCTCCGGGATTGGAGGCTTTTGCGTAGTATTCGGGGTACCAGACGTCTCCTGTACGGGTGTAAATATACATGGCGCCGCTGTCGATGATGGAGTTGTCGTCAGGATCGCCGTCGCTGTCTTCTCCTGCCGCTCCGACGGCGAGGGTGTCGCCGTCATAAGAGATCGCGACAACGCCCCCGAATTCGTCTGAAGACTCCGCATTCCAGGCTTTAATATATGCCTGCTGTTCCCACATGCCGCCGGTGAAGGCAAATACGTATACCGCTCCGCTGTCGAGTGCGGAGTTGTCCGCCTGGGCGATATCGTAGTCCGGATCGGAGGGATGCCAGGCGCCTGTAGCGCTGCTGCATTCGAAAGGGGCTCCGACTGCCATAGTGAGACCGTCCCCGGAAATGGCGACGGAAAAACCGAAACCGTCAATTTCTTCGGTATTTGAGGCTTTGAAATATCCCACCGCTTCGGCCAGGGATCCTGTTACGGCAACTTCCCCCATACTATAGTAGCTGCCCCCGCGAAGGGCCTGCAGAAGATAAACGCTGTTTATGTGGTCCGGCAGAGGAACATACAGGTCGTAGGATGTAGTATTTGCCGATATATATGCAATGACGCTGTAGCCGGACTGGCCGTCAATATCTTCCAGAAGCCGGTATTCGATTTCATCCGCGATGTCTATCCATGTGAAATGAAAAATATTCACCTGCAGGAATTCGAGCTGGAGCGTATGCGGCAGGGAACCCCCGCCGCCTCCGGTGCCGCCGGTAACGTTATACTCGGTGCAGGAAGAGAGGCTCAGGATCGCGGCCAGCAGCAGAACGATCCCGGATGACTTCCGGAGCCTGGATATATTGGATAACGCCATAATATCTCCTTCACTCACAAAATTGGCTGTCTACACTAGGAATCGACCGGCTTGCTGCAGCCCTGCCGATATAAGCATTTAATAAAATTGGATGCGGATTTATGGAATAGGTATCAAAAAGAGTTGTCGGTTCTGCGGATAATGCCGTTCCGGCAGTCCGTGTTCAGCTCGACAAAGGCTTTATTACTGCAAAATATGGGTTTAACCTGTTGCATGCGAAACGGATTCCCCGCATTGGGCACTCCTGTTTTTCGACCGTAAGCGGCCGACCTTTCATCCTTTACGAAGCCGGGAAGCCGTGCTAATCTTTCGCATACGTGTGGGCCTGTAGCTCAGTTGGTTAGAGCAGCTGACTCATAATCAGCGGGTCCGGGGTTCAAGTCCCTGCAGGCCCACCA
>CAZPHK010000184.1:0-9268 GCA_964586015.1 uncultured Acidobacteriota bacterium
CGCCCTGCAGAAGTATGAGCTGGTAGCGGAGGTGGTTGTCCGGCTTTTGCAGAAGGAGGCTTATCCCGAAAACAGGCTGCTGCTCGCCGGATGCGACCCGGCCATTCCGTCGCTGGCACGCTATCTCCTTAAGCACGGCAATATTGAAGTTATCCATTTGGGATGTTCCAGCACACGGGCCATGAAACTGCTTCAGGAGCGGAAAATCCATATCGGCGGAACGCACCTGAGCGGGAAACAGAACAAGGGCAACAACCTTGATGTGATCCAGCGTTTCTTTCCGAAGGGCGGCTGCCGTGTGGCGACTTTTGCATCCTGGGAAGAGGGGCTTGTCACGGCCCGCGGAAATCCGAAGGGAATTTCGGGCGTTGGAGATCTGGGGAGAAGAAACGTAACGCTGATAAACCGGGAACAGGGAGCGGGCAGCCGTATTCTGCTGGATTCGCTCCTGAGGAAAAGCGGCGTAGCACCGAAGGATGTGCGGGGGTACAGACAGGTCGCCAAGGGGCATATTCTCGCGGCCTGGCATGTCCATGTCGGCCTGGCCGACTGCTGCATCGCAACTGAAGCGTCGGCCCGCGTCTTCGGCCTGAATTTCATCCCCCTGGTCAGCGAACGCTTCGATCTGGTTATCCCCGACAGGTTCTGGGACATGCCTTCCGTCCAGACGCTGATGGACGCCCTCAACCGGTCATCCCTCAGAAATGAACTGGAAGCCCTGGGCGGCTACGACACCAGCAAGACAGGAAATCTAATACAATAAAACACCGTATAAACGTGGGAACGTGCTAACGTTCTAACGTGACAAGCCTTCAGTTCCTGTATTAGAAAAACTGCAGGATAAATGGAGAAGTTTTCAATAAGGGCTGGATTGACGGTTCGTGTGAACGCGACCAACTCTCATAGAGACATAAATATTTGATGGATAAATGGCTCAGTGAAAGGTCCTGCTTTGCTCTGTTGATATTGTGTGTTTCAGGTCTGCTCCTTCAATCATGCGGGGAGCGCATGGAATCCTTCTACCCTCACCTTACTGATGCAATCGATTCAAGCGCACTCACACGCGGCTGGATACCGAACTTTCTTCCTGAAAGTTCTTACGATATCCACGAAATGCATGATATTACGTCCTCAAGAACATGGTGTTCGTTCAACTTCGCTCCGGATGACTCACACGGACTCCGGAACGCTTTTGCCGGAAGCGTTGATACACTACCCCCGGAATTGAAGCATATTGACAGCCCGAAAATGTCGTGGTGGCCGGACTTCTTGGAATGTGATCTTAATATTGAAACGCTTCAGGAGCGGGGATTTGCCCTCTACATTATCGAAGAACCATCCTACATGGATAAAACGCGACCTGTCCTTTTTGCGATTGACTGGGCAAAAGGGGTTGGATATTTCCACAGGACATACAGCCAATAAGTCCAACCTTAAAATAGAATGGTTATTAACAACATTCCTTTAACATTCAGCCACTCCATTCATCCACCGCCTGTACATAAACCGATGCGAAGGCTTTTCACGTCAGCACGTTAGTACGTTAGTACGTTAGTACGGTATTTTAGAACAGGAGCCGGGTTTTAATATTGCTGTCCAACAACTCGATTTGTTCCTGAATGTCCCGGGGCAGCTTTTTTTCCACGTCCATCATCAGATACCCGATACCGTCGCTCGTGCTGTAGGACTGTGCGTTGATGTTCACGCCCATCCCTCCGATCAGGCCGTTTATCCGGCTGAGAACACCGGGCATGTCTTTGTGTATATTCAACACGCGATAACTTCCCTTGAGAACAGCCATCTGCACTTCCGGCAGGTTCGTACATCCCGACGTACTTCCCGTCTTTGCGTAATCGGCCAGCGCTTCCGAGACTTCCATTCCTATGTTTCTCTGCGCCTCTTCCGTGCTCCCGCCGATATGAGGCGTCAGGATTACATTTTCCAGCCCGCGCATTTCCGATACAAACGGATCCGCACTGGAACGCGGCTCCCTGGGGTAGACGTCCAGCCCCGCACCGGCCAGGTGCCCGCTGAGCAGGCTCTTTCGCAAGGCCTTGATATCCACGACCGAACCCCGGCTGAGGTTGAGCAGGTAGCTTCCTTCACGCATCAATTTCAATTCCGGCCCGCCGATCATGCCCCGGGTCAGGTCTGTATCCGGAACATGCAGGGTCACAAAATCGGAAACCTTCAGCACTTCCTTGAGATTCGGCAACTGGCGTGCATTTCCCAGGGGCAGCTTTTTGACGATGTCGTGAAATACGACTTTCATTCCCATCGCTTCGGCCAGAACTCCGACCTGGGGCCCGATATGGCCGTATCCGACGATGCCGATCGTTTTGCGCCGCACTTCCATGCATCCCCTGGCGGATTTCTCCCACTGCCCGCTGTGCAGCTGCATGGACCGGTATGCGGCCCTGCGCGCCAGCATTACCACCTCGGCAATCACCAGTTCGGCCACGCTGCGGGTGTTGCTGAACGGAGCGTTGAAAACCGCTACACCGCGCTTCGCGGCCTCTTTCAGGTCGACCTGATCCGTTCCGATACAGAAGCATCCGATAGCCAGCAACTGCTGCGCGGCATCCAGCACGCGCTGCCTGATTTTTGTTTTGGATCGGATCCCGAGCATATGCACATGGGGTATTATTTCGAGCAACTCCTCCTCGGACAACGATCCCGCTCGCGTTTCAATGTCGGCAAAGCCCTTTTTCTGAAAATTTTCCACCGCGACAGAATGGATTCCCTCGAGAAGAAGAATCCGCAACTTCTCTCTACCGGACTTTGAACCCGTTGTCTTTTTCGATTTCCCTGACGTCTTCTGCATAATTATTCCCTGATACCTTACGGAGAACTTTTCTACTCGTTTATACCGTGAAAATTCTATATGCGGTTAAACACTCTGGCAAGTTTTACTCTGCACTTTTCACAGATGAATAAGTATCTGTTTTAAATGCTGTCTGTCGCCCCTTGCGGGGCTTATTATAATCCATTGACTACGAGGGGCTTACGCCCCTCGCTAGTTGCTGCCGGCCCTTCGGGCCTTAAAGAAAACATCATTTTCTATTTTGTCTGCCGACGAACTCACCGATTTACAGGTCCTCTCGCCAGAGGCAACCCTTTCAGGGACCAGATTTTCGGGCCTGTTTACTGTAACCGGACACAAATCCTAGAGTTTACGGTGAATATCCCTCTCGTTCACCAGTGTCTATTGTAAGGAAGGCATTCAAGTTTATAAGCTCCTGCGATAGGCAGCAGTCTCTCTCGAACTACCGATATCGTAAAGCCCCGGATGGGGCGTTAGCGACTAGCGAGGGGCGTAAGCCCCTCGGAATGTATGTTGGTTTGTGTAAGCCCCGTAAGGGGCGAAAGATATTTTAAATCAAACGGTGTGATTCCTCATTAGTTATTCTGAAGGGGGACTCAATCATGCCGGCAACACATTTAAGCCTTTATTATCATATAATTTTTAGCACTAAAGCTCGCCATCCAGGCATCCATCACTTCTGGGAAAGAAGATTATATGAGTACATTGGTGGCATTATTCGCAAATTAGATGGAGTGATCGAGGAAATCGGTGGAACGTCGGATCATGTCCATATTCTGGCAAGCCTCAAAGGAAACCATAGCCTGTCCGAGATCATGAGGAAGATTAAGTCCAATTCTTCAAAATGGATTCATAACAATATCGATAAGGGATTCTGGGGATGGCAGGATGGGTATGGCGCTTTCACAATCAGCAGCCGAAATATCGAAACAGCCCGAAGATACATTCGAAATCAGAAAGAGCATCATCGCCAAACTTCCTTTAAGGAAGAATATATTAATTTTCTGCGGCAAAGCGGTATTGAATTCAATGAGAAGTATTTGTGGTAGCAGGCGTCTGTCGCCCCTTGCGGGGCTTATTATAATCCATTGACTACGAGGGGCTTACGCCCCTCGCTAGTTGCTGCCGGCCCTTCGGGCCTTAAAGAAAACATCATTTTCTATTTTGTCTGCCGACGAACTCACCGATTTACAGGTCCTCTCGCCAGAGGCAACCCTTTCAGGGACCAGCTCTTCGGGCCTGTTTGCCGTGAACATGCAACGTTTAACGTGCAACCTTTAACGAAGCAGTAATGCCTTTTGCATACACAAATTTATTGCCGGCGTCACTTCACGGAAAACGGCCAGCATCGATTCGATCAGATCCGCCCCGGAGGTACCGGCGACATCCTTTTCCGTCATGGGGTAATATACCTGGAACCCGGCCCATGAATCGGGCTCGGCATTTTTCAAAGCCTTCCGTATTCCGTCAGGACCAGGCAGATTGCTCTTCCGGAAAGTGCGCCGTTCTTCCCAGTTCCCCAGGTCGATGGAAAATCCCTCCCGCTTCACCAGGCGGTGGAGTTCCCGCGTCAGGCTGCTGCCTTTTTTCAACTGTTTAAGCAGCCGGTTCCAGTCCCAGTCCGGCTTCAGCTCGCACTGGGGAAAGTCCGGAGGGGGAATCTGAAATCCCCGCTCGACTGAAAAGCCGCACTTGAAAAGCTGATCTCCCATATCCATCGTTATGAAAAGCTTGGAGCAACCGAAACTGACGTTTGAGGAAACGGGCTTGGCCGCCCGGTTGGCCCGCGACAGGAAACCTATCCACTGCCAGTAGACTCCACGGCCGTAGCGTTCGGTTACAAAAGGTTCCTGATACATATCCTCTATCGCCAGCTTGAGAATGCGGGTAATCCGCTGGTTGTCCTCAAGGTTCCCGACATGGATTCCCCTTTTGAAATCCAGGTACTCCGGCCGAAACCCGATCGCAGCCCTTGGCAGGGCCTGAGCTATCTTCAACTTGGCGCTCATAAATAATGAGTCCTCCAATAACCGTTTGCAGGTTTCAGGTTAAAGGTTCCAGGTTTGTTGAAAGTTCCATGTTGGAACCTGAATCTTTCAACCTGCAAACGGAACCTGTGAACCTGCGGACTTGCCAACCTGCAACTCTTAAAATTTGAGTTCCCGCGGCATAGTACTGGGCCTTTCAGAAGCCAGTGTATAGACAAATCCGTTTTCGAAACGCCACCATCCATGAAACAACCTCGATGTCTCAACGCAATGTCCGGTCCATGGATTCCAGGAGTTTTCCGCTTCATCGAAACCGACGTCAATCCGGACACTTCGTGTATCGCGGCGCAGCCCCTCTCTAAGGACTTTCAGGCAGGATTCCTTTGCACTCCAGATAAGATATCCTGAAATGGATCTTATCGCCTCGGGGGCTTCCCTGCAGAAACGCGTCTCATCCTGCCTAAAGTAATCGTCGAAGAATTCCGGCGAATCATATTCCGTCCACTCCAGGTCGCAACCGACGGCAAGACTTCCGGGAGCTATCGCACAAAATCCCCGGTCATGGCTGTGGCTGATTGAAATGGAAACAGGAGCACGCCCGCCCCCGATATAGATATCCGGGCTGCCGTCCTCCGAGGCTATTACATCCATTTCCGGCATCGAGCGCTCCGGCATCGATTGATACATGCAGCCGGCGCGCTTTGCCGTCCAGCGTCCCAGCCTCCAGTCATTGCGCCGCTTGGGGAAACGCAATCCTGAAACGAGGGCCTGTTCTTTTTCGCTGAGCCAGCCCTTATTGTCGGGAACATCCGCAAGGTCCTGCGTGAGGTAGTGAATACATGCGTCCATTTCAGGGATTCCGCTCTCTCATCATTGAGACCACATTCATAAAAAGCACACCGCAGAGACGCAGAGAACACAGAGTTGCGCAGAGTATAATAAATTTTATATTTCCCTGCGATCCTCTGCGTTCTCTGCGCCTCTGCGGTGATATTTTTAAGCCACATTTCCGGGCGCTTCAATTGCCTTGATTACGCTTTGAAAGCCTCCTTCAGCGGTTTCAGCAGATCGGGCTGGACCGGATCCGGAAGCTCCATTATCCGATATTCGTGAAGCATCAGGTAGACGTTCCCTTTATCATCAACCAATTTGGCTTCGTAAGACCCATCCGGGTTGGGTGATATCACTGAATAGAATATTTTACCGGCATCCTTTACCGGAGACGAAGCGAAACTGATTTCCCGGAAAGAGTGCGGCAATCCCAGACGCTCCTGAAGAGCCAGGATGGACAGGCTGACCGTTTGGAAGCAGAGCTCGATGGACCTTGGAGACACAGCGGTCGGCAGTTCCGCCGGCTCATGATTGGGCGGCAGGGTTTTGGCGAACAGGCCGACGACCGAATCTCCAGCCCGCCAGGCGCTGTCGAGCACCTGGTAAGCCGGTCCGTGGAAGTACAGGCTGTAAACGTGCGAAGCTTCGACTTTAGGACCGCCGGTATTCTCAGGAACAGGCTCTTCCCTGACAGGCTCGGGCTTTTCGGAAACAAGCCGGACCCTGCCCATGAAATGAGTGGTTACTTCCGGTTCCGTTTGCCCGTGAAGCGTTCGGTATCCTATAAGCCTGCAGTCCGCGACGATGTCTCCGTTTTCGGTACTGAAATCCGCGCGGACGACAACCGTTCGCGGCTGATTTCTGTAGAACTTAAACGGGGAAAAGAACTCCACGTTCTCGACGGCGCCGACAAATCGTTCCGGGAAAAGAAGCTTTGCAGCTTCCGCCATCGCTTCAACTCCCATGACGCCCGGAAGAACCGGCGTCCCGTTTATCTGGTGATCGTACAGGAACGGCTGCACCGTCGGATCGAGCGTGGTTTCGACCGTCAACCCGCTGTAAAGGCCCATTGAGGTAATCTCCCCGGTCATGATGCCGCGGTTTATCAGGAATGCGTCGAGCGCCTCTCCCTTACCGGTTTCCAGCCCTCCCTGGGGATCGAATTCTTCAACGAGAATTCCCAGTTTTTTCCCGATAACCACCTCACCGGACATTCCGCTCGTCAATTCCCTGCGAACGACGGGTATGCCCGCTTCGGGAGGAAGCATTTCAATTCCGGCCTGCTTCATGATGGTAGGGATGGATCCGCGGGCAGCCATCCCGATGCCGCCCCACGCCGTCCAGTCGATGGCGATGCCCTTCGTCTGCGATCCCGTATTCCGGAAATTTGAAATGCATTTGCAGAGCAGATCGTTGGCCGCGCTGTAATCCGTCTGTCCGGAGTTCCCGAATCGCCCGGCGACCGAACTGAAAACGACGGCGGCGCCCAGGGGCATATCCCCGATGCCGGAAACCAGGTTGTACCAGCCGTCGCTTTTCACATCAAAGACAAGATCGAATTCGGACGATTTCTTATCCGGCAGTCCGTGACTGATTTCGAGACCCGCGGCATGCATCAGGACATCGATACGACCGTACCGGTCGGCGGCATCCTTAACCACTGAAGCCACCGCTTCGGTATCCGTCAAATCCAGGCTGTGGTAATGAACTACGCCCCCCGCGCCGGTCACTGCCTGAATCGCATCCAGGGCGGCTTTGGAGCGCTCCAGAGATGCAATTTCCTTTTCGACCGTTACGGGCGTTGCCCGTTTTCCGTCAGCCTTCAGCCGTTCGAAAAGGTCCCTCTTCAGATTTTCCTTATCCGTTTCGATCCTGGCCAGATCCTGATTGCCGGGATCCGGTTCCGGGGTCAAATCGAGCAGATAGAATATGCCGCCTGAGGCGGAGGCCAGATCCCGCGTAATGGCGGAAACAATACTGCCGGCGGCGCCTGTTACCAGGAAGACGGTTTCCTTGTTGAGGGTCAGCCCCGTACCTTCGCCGTCAGCCGGTTGTTCCTTCAGGCCGACGGTCCAGCGCATGTCGTCTTTGTAGCCGATCTCGACGGCTCCGGGATCCCGGAGCGTCTCTTCGATCAGGATGTCGGCAAGAGCGCTTGTTTTGCGGCTTGGCTCGAAATCGACGACCTTGACGGTCGCTTCGCTCCGTTCCCGTTTGAATGCCTTGGTAAATCCGGTCACCATGCCGCCGAGTGCATCGGCCGCGCCGGATTCGCCATAGCCGTGCTGCCCGCCCAGCCGGGTGCCGGAAACCAGAAATGTTCCCGCCTGCCCCACCCGGTCATAGAGCGCCCGCATCGTCGCATAAAGCAATTTCACCCTGATACGACAGGCCTCACGCCATTGGTTGCGATCCATGCCGGCGATGTCCCCCTGGGCATCAAGGGCCGGGAGCCAGAAAACACCCTGGATGGACCCTTCCGATTTCCAGTCTTCAATCCGCTTGAGGAGAGACTCCGCATCCGGAGATCCTTCGATGATCAGGGGCTCTACGCCCATTTTCTCCAGTTTGGCGGCGAGAGATTTTCCAATGCCCCCTTGATCCGGCATCAGCACGACTCGTGTTCCTTCTTTCAACTCAACGCCTGTGGCTTTGCAGAAGTCAAGAGCCGGACGGAGTTTCGGAACCGGAACGCGCCTGGGAACCGCGTTAGCCGCTTCAAGGCTTCCGACTACCGTTTTCGCTGCAGCATCGCCCGCGGCCGATGTAGCAGTCCTCAGGGTTGCAGCCTCACCCGCGGCAGCGGGGGAGGCGTCAGACGCCAGGTTCGTTGACTGTCCGGATGCCGATGCCACAGCCCCCGGCGCCAGATCCGGCCGCCGGTCATAAACAAACTGAATAACATGATTCAGCGTCGGGAAATCCCGCATCTTCAGATTGTCTTCGCGCGGAATATTGTAGAGCTCGCGGATTGCCGCAAACATTTCCGCCTGCTTCACCGTGTCGATCCCGAGATCCGCCTCAAGATCCAGATCCAGATCCAGCATGTCCGGCGGATACCCTGTCTTCTCCGCGATAATCTTCAGCACTTCCTGCCGCACCCCATCCGCCGCAGTTGCGGCCGGTGCTGTAGCATCGCCCGCGGCAGCGGGTGATGCGTCGAACGCCGGGCTCGTTGACATTTCGGATTCCGACGAGGTAGCCGCCGGCGCGGGCGCCAAGTCCGGCCGCCTGTCGTAGACGAACTGGATAACGTGCGTCAGCGTCGGGAAGTCCCGCATCTTCAGATTGTCTTCGCGCGGAATATTGTAGAGCTCGCGGATTGCCGCAAACATTTCCGCCTGCTTCACCGTGTCGATCCCGAGATCCGCCTCAAGATCAAGGTCCATATCCAGCATGTCCGGCGGATACCCTGTCTTCTCCGCAATAATCTTCAACACTTCCTGCTGCACTCCATCCACCACCGTCGCGCCGGCGGTTGGTGCAGCATCGCCCGCGGTAGCGGGGGATGCGTCGAACGCCGGAGTCGATGACTGTCCGGACACCAACGCCTGCGCAACCGGCGCCGCCGGCGCAAGGTCCGGCCGCCGGTCGTAGACGAACTGGATGACATGCTGGAGAGTCG
>CAZPHK010000185.1:0-9227 GCA_964586015.1 uncultured Acidobacteriota bacterium
TGGGCCAGCACGACGTGGGCCGCACGACCGTCAAAGTCATTTTCCAGGAAAGCCGCAACGGAATCGTTGGAAAGATGGCCGCGCCGGCTCATGACCCTCTGCTTCAGTGCCCAGGGATAGGGGCCCGCCTTCAGCATCCGGACATCGTGATTGGACTCCAGGATCATGCCGTCGCAGCGCTTAAGCCTTTCCAGGACAAGGTTTGAAAGGTATCCCAGGTCCAGCGCGATGCCGATCTTTATGCCGTCCTTTTCGATTACGAAACCGAGAGGATCGGCTGCATCGTGCGGCACGGAAAAACCGGTGAGCTGAATGCCGTACACGTCGAAGCTTTTGCCGGCAACGATTCGCTGCCGTTTGCCGGGATCCATGAGTATCCGTGAATTTTCCATGGCTCCGTCGGTTATAAAAACCGGAATATCCAGGGATTTAACGAACGGCCCGACGCCGCGGCAGTGATCGCCATGTTCGTGCGATACGACAATAGCCGAAATGTCTTCCGGCTCCCTCCCGATTTCTCTCAACCGCCGCGCGGTCTCGCGGCCGCTGAGCCCTACGTCCACGAGGATGTGGGTGGATCCGTCGCTCACAAGCGTCGTGTTTCCGGAACTGCTGCTGCCCAGCAATGTGAAGCTCAATCCCATGTTTTATATATCCATTGCAACGGATTTCAGATTCCGGCCGTTTCCGTTGCTCAGGGCGGTCAATGTCAGGCAGGAGGCATCGAACATCCTGTCGGCAAGATCCCGGATATCCCGCGCCGAGACCTGCTGCACCGCCTTGAGAATTTCTTCCAGTTCACGGAAGCGATTGTGGTAAATCATCTGCTGAGCGAGATGAGTCATACGGCTGCTGGAGCTTTCCAGGCTCAGCATGATCGATCCCTTAATGTTCTCTTTTGCCCGGTTAAGTTCCCGGGACGAAACAAGTCGATCCCGCAACCGGCCGAATTCGCGTAAAGTCAGTTCCACGACCTCCGGCGCTTTATCCGGGGCTGTCCCGGCATATACGACAAGGGTTCCCGCGTCGCGGTACTGGTTCAGCATCGAATAGATAGAATATACCAGACCCCGCTTCTCGCGGATATTCTGAAATAAGCGCGAGCTCATTCCGCCGCCCAGTATGTTGCACAGAAGGTGAGCGCAGTAGCGTTCTTCGGCCGCGATTGGTGGGGCGGTTGTTCCAATACACAGGTGCGTCTGTTCCAGGTTCGCCTTTTTACGGACCGTCCTGGAGGCGCAGGCGGCCGGAGGCTCTCCGTGAAGATCCGGAGCCCCTGTTTTCATATCTGTAAAATACCGCCTGGCAAGATTGAAAACCTCGCGATGACGTATGTTTCCCGCAACGGCGACCAGTATGTTCGAAGCGGTGTAGTGGCGTTTAAAAAATTTTCTGATGTCTCCGCGCGTGATCCGGGCGACCGTTTTTTTCGTACCCGCGATCGGCCGGCCGAGGGGATGCTTTTCCCAGAATTTTTCGAGATAAATATCCTGGATCAACTCCTGGGGGGAGTCTTCCACCATGTTGATCTCTTCAAAAATCACATTCCGTTCGCGCTCAATTTCCGCTGAGGGAAAAGCCGGATTCGTAACCATGTCCGAAAGCAGATCGAAAGCGATCGGAAGGTGTTCATCGAGTACCTTGGCATAATAGCCGACGTATTCCTTTTCCGTGAAGGCATTCAACTGCCCGCCGATTGAATCGATCGTTTCGGCTATTTGGGCCGTGGAGCGCCGTTTGGTTCCTTTAAACAGCAGATGCTCTATAAAGTGGGATATGCCTGAAATTTCAGTTGCTTCGGAACGCGATCCTGTCCGGATCCAGACGCCGATCGACGCGGATCGAAGATGCGGCATCGCCTCGGATGCAATCACAAGGCCATTGGGTAATTCTTTCTTCTGAACATCCATACGGTGACTTCACTTACTCCTGAGTTTTATTACTTACCACATAAAAACGGGGACATAATACTTATTTCACACAAAATATATATTGTGTTCCCATATTTCAGGGGAAATAAGTATTATGTCCCCGTTTTTTAGTCGAGGCGCTTGTGGAAGCGCAGGGCGCTCAGCCAAAGGATGGCGATGCCGAATACGGCCAGGGCCGCCATTTCCTGCCACAGGGCTTCCATGCCGACTCCTTTCAGAAAAAGGCCCCGGACAATCTGCATGAAATAGCGAACGGGATTCAGGTATGTGATGTACTGAACGAATTCGGGCATATTGCGGATCGGGAAGGCGAATCCGCTCAGAAGCATGGCCGGCATGAAAAAGAAGAAGGACGACATCATCGCCTGCTGCTGTGTGCGGGAAATGGTAGATATGAAAAGTCCGATTCCCAGGGTGGAGAGCAGAAACAGCAGTGCGCAGAGGAAAAGCATCAGGAGGCTGCCGCGCATTGGAGTGCCGAAAATGAACAGCGCCGCCACAACGACGAAAGCTGTTTCAAAAACGCCGATCACGGCAAAGGGAAGCAGCTTGCCCAGGATCAGCTCGATCGGGCGTATGGGCGTCACCATCAGCTGCTCCATCGTGCCGATTTCTTTCTCGCTCACAATGCTCATGGCCGTCAGCATGATCGTGACGAGTGCAATGATGTTGACGATCACGCCCGGAACGAAATACACCCGGCTGGCCAGATCGGGATTGAACCACACCCGGGATTGAACCGAAAGCGTGGGTATTAAAGAAGGGATGGGCCCGCCGGCGGCTTCGGTGCGCGGCACCAGCAGGGTATTCTTCTGCCCGGCAAGCACGCTGTTTGCGTAGCGCGCAATGATCCGGGCGGCATAGCCTGAAATGATGGCGGCCGTGTTGGAGTTTGTGCCGTCGACCAGCACCTGTACGGGAGCCGTGAAGCCCCTCCGAATGTCCTGACCAAAACCGGGAAGAACCCGGATAACGGCCTGGACCTCTCCATGATCGATAAGAGGTTCGATCTCTTCTTCCTCTTTGGGAGTGGCTACCACCTCGAAATAATTCGATCCCTTAAAGTCCGCCAGCAGGTTCCGGCTTTCCACTGTGCGGTCCAGGTCCATCCACGCGGTATGGGTGTGCTCTACATCCAGATTGACGGCGTAGCCGAATATGATCAGCTGTATCAGCGGAGGGCCGATCAGGAGTGAACGCCGGCGCGGATCCCGCAGCGTCTGGCTGAATTCCTTGCGCAGTATTTCCCTTATTCTTTCCCACATGGCAATCATGCGACTTTCCTACTTACTTTTTTTGTTGTGAACAGGAATATCAACGCGGCGTATGCCGCCAGAAAAGCTACCTCCATATAGAGTATCTCCATGCCTACGCCGCGCAGGAAGATCCCCTTGAGGATGGTAACGAAGTACCGGGTCGGAAAAAGGTAGGTAATGACCTGAATGGGCAACGGCATATTTTCGATGGCGAAGACAAAGCCCGACAGAAGGAACGCGGGCAGAAACGATGTGAGTACGGCCACCTGGTAAGCCACCAGCTGCGACCGCGACATGGCCGACACCAGGATGCCCCAGAAAAGGGCACCGACAAGGAACAGGCTTCCGGTAACAGCCAGGAACAGGTAGCTGCCGCGCATGGGCACCTGGAATATGAACACGCCGATGATAATGGTCAAGGCCATGTCGATGATTCCCAGCGTAAAGTAAGCGCTCATTTTGCCCAACGCAATTTCAGACGGCCGAAGCGGGGTGGAGAGAAGCTGCTCCAGTGTTCCCATTTCCCATTCGCGCGCCAGGGTGAGGGATGTCATCAGGGCGCCGATAATCATCAGGATGAGGGCGATCAGTCCCGGGATAATGTAATTCTTGGATTTCAGGTCGCTGTTGTACCAGACCCGCAGCCGCCCGCTCATGGGAGGATCCAGGCGCATCCCTCCGCGGCGATCCTGCGCTTCGGTTCGAATCGCCTGCCCGAAGGATTCGAGAATATTCTGGGCGTAACCGAGAGCGATCGATGCCGTGTTGGAATCGCTGCCGTCGAAGATCAATTGAACCTCGGGCGCCCTCCCCGAAAGAAGTTCGCTCGAGTAGTCCTGGGGTATGACAAGGCCGAGCATGCATTCATCCCTGTCGATCATCTGCTCAATAATCTGATAGTTGTCCGCTGTGCCGTCGACCCGAAAGTATCGGGATCCCTCAAACAGTGAGATCAGTTCCCGGCTTTCAGGACTCCTGTTCATATCGTACACGAGGGTGGGAATGCGATCGACATCCAGGGTGAGGGCGTATCCGAAGAGTAGAATCATCAAAAGGGGCAGCGCCAGTGCCATAATCAGGCTCAGGGGATCCCGGAGGATATGAAGAAATTCTTTCCGGGCTACGGCGCGTGTGCGTCTAAGATTCATATTTTGATCCAACCATTCGAATTAAAGCTTCGTTGCACGTTTCGGGCTGACCGACAGGCCTATATGGCCTGTTTTGAAGTATTTAACGATTTGAATAAGGATTGGCTTTTTTTATATATTTTATGTTTGAACATTCAACGATCTTTTTGTTTTTAACGTGCAACGTGTAAACGTTCAACATGCAACGGTTTTTTTATAGGGCGAACACAAGGTTCGCCCCTACACTCTCAACGCTAACGCGTTGCTTTAATAGGATGTTTTCTCTCCTCTTCTTCGATTGTGGCTACGAAAATATCCTCCATCGACGGATCGATCGGTTCCAGGCGGCGAACGGCGATGTTTTTCTCTTCAAGCGCCCGGCGGATTTCGGGCAACGCCGATTCAGGGTCCAGGACAGTAACATGCAGACCGCTGCCGAAAACCGCGGCTTCTCGGACGCTGTCCAGATGCTCCAGTATTTTCATGCTTTCCAGAGGATCCGAGGATTCGAGGTTCAACAGTGCATGGACCTGCCGCTCTTTTTTCAGTGCAGCCGGTTCTCCCATGGCCGCAATCCTGCCCCGGTACATCAGCGCAAGGCGATGGCAGTACTCCGCTTCGTCCATGTAGTGGGTGCTGACGAAAATCGTATGCCCCGCGTCGGACAGTTCATAGATCAACGACCAGAAAGACCGTCGGGCCAGGGGGTCCACTCCGGACGTCGGTTCGTCCAGGAAAAGGATCGGAGGCTCATGCAGAATGGCGCAACCGAGGGCCAGCCGCTGTTTCCATCCGCCCGCCAGATTGCGGGTCATGGAATCTCTGCGGTTCTCCAGCCCGGCCATCTGGAGGACATAAGCCTTGCGGCTCTGCCGCTGCGATTTCGGTACGCGGTAGATGCCGCTGAAGAAATTGATGTTTTCATCCACCGTAAGGTCGTCGTAGAGCGAGAACTTCTGGGACATGTATCCGATATGGTGGCGCAGTGTTTCTCCCTGGGTGGCGATGTCGAAGCCTCCTACCCTCGCTTCGCCGCTTGTCGGCGCCAGCAGCCCGCACAGCATCCGGATGGTTGTGGACTTGCCGGCGCCATTGGGACCGAGAAAGCCGAAGATTTCTCCGCGGTGCACTTCGAACGAGACGTGGTCCACGGCGCAGAAATCATCAAAGCACTTTACGAGATCCCGTACTTCCACGGATATTTCTTCGTTCAACATACGTCTTCAGTCTTCCGTTGTGCCGGAGGGATTTTTTGCGCCTTCGGTTTTGCGGATCATGGCGATGAATACATCCTCCAGCGAAGGGACGATCTGTTTGAGGGTCACCGGTCCGAGTCCCTCGTTTTCAAGCTCTTCCCGCAGAGCTGCTTCCGATGTCAGCTGCGGTGATAGAAACAGGTGCAGGACGGCGCCGGCGGGTTCCACGCTGATGATTCCGGGAAGATTCCTCAGATATTCGAGACAGGCCCGTTGATCGGGGGCTGTTACCCTGTAACATGGCTCCTCCATACGGGTGCGCAGCTCTTCCGGCGGGGCACAGCGAATGATTCGCCCCTGGTGCATCAGCCCCACCCGGTTGCAGCGTTCCGCTTCGTCCAGATATGCGGTGGTGATGCAAACAGTCATTCCGTCTTTGACGAGCTGGTACAGGATGGCCCAGAAATCGCGACGGGAGACCGGGTCCACGCCGTTGGTCGGCTCGTCGAGAAACAGTACTTCAGGTTTGTGAAGGAGAGTGCACATGAGAGCGAGCTTCTGTTTCATTCCGCCCGAAAGTTTCCCGGCCGGTCTTTCCCGAAAGGGTTCCATCCGGGTCATTGCAAGCAGTTCGGACATCAAGCCTTCCCGTTGCTCAGGCTTCAGGCCGAACAGATCGGCATAGAAATTCATATTTTCCTCGACCGTAAGGTCGGCGTACAGGCCGAAGCGCTGCGCCATATATCCGATCCTGTCTTTGACGGTGTATGTTTCCCTGACGATATCGTGGCCTGCAACGAGAACCTGTCCTCCCGAAGGATCCAGAAGTCCGCAAAACAGCCGCAGGGTCGTGGTTTTGCCGGCGCCGTCGGGGCCTACGAGGCCGAAGATCTCTCCCTTTCCAATTTCCAGATTCATTTGTTCCACTGCCGTTACTTCGTCAAATCGCCGCGTGAGATTCTCGGCCCGGACTATAACGGAAGCGGATGAAGATGTCATGGCTGCACTTTTCAATAAAATATCGCAGCGATGCGATAAGTGTGTTTTTCTTTTAATCAAGCAGGATTTCGGCGCTTGCCGGCATGTTCAGCTTGAGTTCCTGCCGGGGATTGTCGACCTCAACCTTAATCCGGTACACCAGCTTGACACGTTCTTCATGGGTCTCTATCTGCTTGGGTGTAAATTCGGCTTCCGAAGCGATATAGGATACGCGTCCCTCGTAGACTTTGTCGGGAAACGAATCCGTCGTGATACGGACTTTCATTCCGAGTTTCACGCGACCCTGGTCCTGCTGCCGGATGTATCCCCGCAGCCAGGGTTTGTTTATGTCTCCCAGCGTGGCGATGGTCGTTCCGGCCGCAACCACCTCTCCTATTTCGGCGGATTTTTCCAGGATGACGCCGTCAAGCGGCGCCTTCACCGTGCCGTCCTCGATAACGGTATCCATTACCGCCACCTGGGCTCGGGCCTCTTCGATCTGCGCCCTGCGGGTTTCGGTCTCCTGTTCCCTCCTCCTGACCTCCAGATGGGACGCTTCAACTTGCTGCAGTGCGGCTCGGGCCTGGTCGACCGCCGCGCGCGCGGCCTCAATATCTTCCTTCCTGGGACCCTCCCGAACCAGCGAAAGGTGCTGTTCGGCCTTTTCGAGGGCGGCCTGCGATCCGGTGAATTGGGATTGATACCGGTCGTACTGGGATGTGGAAATATCGTCCTTTTTATAAAGGACCTGGGCACGTTGCCAGTCTTCCTTCGCCAGGGCGAATTGGCTCTGTGCCTGCCGTACGGCCGCTTCGGCCTGCTGTATTTCCTGGGACCGCGATCCTGCTAAAAGTTGATCCAGGTTGGCTTCCGCCTGGCGCAATTGTGCTTTCCGGGCAAGGATGTCCGCTTCGAGGGTAGCCTTTAAGTATTCTATTCCCGTTAGATGCTGCTTCAGTGATGTTTCGGCAACTGAAAGGGACGCCTGCTGTCGGGAGCGCTGTTCTTCCTGCTGCTGCATATCGAGGCGCGCCATAATGGCTCCCTTCCGGACTTCATCCCCTTCGTCAATAGGCAAATCGATCAGTTTGCCGGAGGACTTGAACGCAAGATGTATCTGGGTGAATTCTATGTTTCCCGATACAGTGATTTTGTCTTCATCCACGCCGTCCCACAGACTGCACGAAATCATGCCGGTCCCTCCAAACGCGACGGCCAGAACGGCTGCAGGAATAATTTTCCCTTTCCTTATCATGACTTCATTCTCCTGGAATCATCTGTTTTATGGTGCCCATGGCGCTGTGAAGATCGATCCTGGCCGCGTTATGGATGAATAAGGCCCGGATGCGGTTGTCGCGGGCGCGTTCCATGCGCGTTTGGGCGTCGGTGACCTCGATGCTGCTTCCAACTCCCGCCTTGAAGCGGCGCTGTGCCTGTTCCAGTTCATCTCCGGCAAGCTTCAATCCTTCCTCCGCCGCCGCAACCTGCAGATCTGCAGACTGCAGGCTGTCCAGTGCCAGGCGTATATCCAGTTCAATCTGTTCCCGCAGGTCGGCAAGATTTTCCCTTTCCTGGCGAAGCTTCGACGAGCTTTCAGCCCTCCGGCCGTCGCGAAGCCCCCCGTCGAATATGGGCACCTGTACGGCAAAACCGTATGTTCGGGTCGGGACTGCATGGTTAATGCTCGATCCGATGGTTCCGTAATCGGCGAACAGGCTGACGGAAGGCAGGCGCTCCATCCAGGTGGCGCTGTGATTGATGCGCGCTGTCTCCTCCTTTTTGAGTTGCGCTTTCCAGTCGGCCCTCGATTCAAGAGCGATTTGCAGGGCCCGATGAGGATCCTGAATTTCCACCGGTTCGTAGGTCATCCTTTCAATCGGCTCCACCTGAAGATCCATGTCCAGTCCAAGAGTGCGCAGGAGCTGGAATCGCGCCCGCTTCACTTCATTCACTGCCGCAAGCAGCCGCTGGCGCTCGTTGGCCAGCTGAACCCTGGCGCGGGTGATTTCTATACCGGTCCCCGTTCCGGCGGATTTCTGATCTTCCGCCAGTTCCAGGAGCCTTTCGGCCAGGGCGACGTTCGACCGGGCGGCGTCCTCGCTTGCCTGCGCTTTTAAAAGGGAGAGATAAACGCGGGCAACCGTACTGCGAACCTGGTCCCGGGCATATTCCTGCTCCGCTTCCGCCTGCCGGACGCCTTTTCTGGAGGCCTGGTAACGGCGGATGGAGCTCAAATTGAATACATTCAGGCTTGCAGCGGCCCTGGCGTCAAAGACATTGTAAGGACCGACAAATGTGGGGAATTCGAATCCCGGGACGGGAGAATGGAACCGGATGCCGAAAGCTTCCAGGTTGCGGGTCACGTTCTGCTGTCCTACGGAGGCATCGATATTGGGGAGCAGCGCGGCGCGCGTCTGGACGGAGCGGGCCCTGGCCTGCCGCACCAGTTCCTCGGCAATCCGGATCCGCGTGTTCCCGTCCGGGCTCAGGGCTATATCCACTGCCTGCTTCAGGCTCAGCCGAAGCACCGGATGATCTTGCGCGGGTGATACCGGATTGATGTCGGCGGCCTCCTGCGCCAGGCTGATCGGGGCCATGAAAAGAATAGCCGGCAGAAAGAGTGATAGGATTTGATAGAACATATGCATGTTCCCTTATGTATTTTTTCCGGATCGTAGTGAACGTTTCTTTTTATTTCCTGTATCTGCAGGTGTTTTTATTCCGGCCACGATGAAAGCG
>CAZPHK010000186.1:0-9125 GCA_964586015.1 uncultured Acidobacteriota bacterium
TTCCTCCTTTTCGCGCTTTTCGCGTTCCTCTTTTGCCTGAGCCAGCACGTCCTGGAACCATTTTTTCTGGAATGCTTCCAGCTCTCCGGATTCCTTAAGGCGATCCAGCGTCTTGTTGATGGAGGCAAGAAGCCCCTGGTCGCTTTTCCGCACCACAACCGCATACTGATACTTGTTCATATCGGTAGGCTGTGTTGTTGTATCCTGAAAGTATTTAAATCCGCTGAAGGCAAGAATGGGCTCGTCGCCCACGACGGCATCCAGTTCCCTCCTGTTCAGATTCCCAAGCGCGTCGTCCAGGTTGGGGAATTTCACGATCGTGACATCGCTGGCCGTCTGCTGTGTTTCCATGAAACTGTCGCCCGGGCGTCCCGAGCAGACGCCGACACGTTTGCCCGACAGGCTGGCAAGATCCTTGATGTCGTTGTTGTCGAAGCGCCGGGCGATGCCGTCGGCGCTGTCATAATACGGCTGCGAAAAGGCGAAGGCTTCCTGGTGCCTTGCGTCGATAGCAATCGCGGAAATAATCATTTCCACTTCCCCATTCTTCAAAACGTCGAACAGGTGATCGTATCCGGTCAGTTTAATCCAGCGCGCCTCTACGCCCAGATCTTTGGCAATTTCGTTGCCGATATCGATATCGTACCCCTGGACGCCTGTATCCAGTCCGTATTCAAAAGGTATGTTGACGGTCTCTGTGCCGATGCGGATCTGTTTTAATCTTTGAATGGTTCGCATTGCGTCCGGAACAACTTCTTCTTTCTCGCCACAACCGCATAACGGCAGCAGGACGGCAAGGGCAACGATCGCTATAATATGTTTTTTAATTTGCAACTCTAACCTCCTTAAAGTGCAATTTAGGAGCCTGACAACTTATTCAATAGGACACGCTGTATTCTAGCCAAATACAGACATGGACTAAAGTATTTTTGCAATTAATTTGCATTCATTTTTTCCGGTACCGTCCCCCCTATCCCCCGCATTATTAAAAAGTTAACTCAAAAAGCAGATATAAGACGAAAATTACCAAGGCATCCAGAGGTTTATTATAGTGCTTTTTCCATAATCCATGCATCTTCGACAGGATCCGTGTAGTAATGAATCCGTGTGCCGGATATGCGGAAATCGTGTTCATAATAGAATTGGATGGCTTTTTGATTGGATTTTCTGACTTCGAGAAAACAGCGGTTGCATCCCCGGCGCAACCCTTCGGCAAAAGCTTGTTCAATCAGTTGGGTTCCGATTCCGCGCCTCTGCCAATCGGGAAATACTCCCAGTTTGAGAACTTCAAGGCTTTCGTAAATCGAACGCGCGAGGAGAAAGCCTACAAGCCTATTCGTGCTTCCTCCATCGATCGTGACCGCTTTACACCCGAAATACTCCGGCAGTTCCTCCAGGAATCGACGGTAGTTTTCTTCTCCCCAGTAGGCGAGGTGCACCAGCTCTTCGAGCGGCTTCAGGAAGCCGGCGTCTTCGGAAGTCAGTCGGGCGAGATAGTAGTCGGACATCAGATCAGCCTGCTCTGTTCTTTTTTTTTTGTGCATCGGGAGGCCTGATGTAAAGCGGCTCACATTGAATGTAGTCACCGGATTTCCATCTCCGCTTGACGTATAGAGACCGGCGTCCTATGTCGGCGGACAGATAAAGATTCGTTTCGACGGCGCGCGGCCAGCCGGATTTTGAAATTCTCGATCCTTTTCCCACGCACATGTTCGTTTCCCCGATTATGTATATGCGCCGGTTTCTTATCTCGTTTTGCAGATCGGAAAGAAACAGTAACGACGGCTTTTTTATCTCGCTCATTTTCCCGCCCTGCTTCTTATACTCCGCATAATAAACCTGAGATCTCCGGGCATTTAAAATAACTCCGACGCATCCGTCCTCCAAAACCGTCTGAAAGGCCAGCGCTTCCATTCCGGAAATTCCTGTAAAAGGAACGGACAATGCCTGGGCAAGGCCCAGTCCCGTAGCGATGCCGATCCGTATACCGGTAAATGATCCCGGTCCCGTGCCGACAGCCACTAAATCCAAATTCTGCAACGTCCATCCCAAACCTTCCAAAAGAAAATCTATGGAGCGAATCAGGTTGGAGGAATGATTCTGGAGATGGTTCAGTTTCAGTTCGGCCTGCAGTTCGTTTCCCTCCAGAAGGGCGACGCTGCCTCGTCCGGAAGCCGTATCAAACGCAAGGATTTTCGGTTTATCGACAACAGGCATGGTCATTGACAGGCACAGGCTGCAAATTATGCACGGCGCCCTCCTTACCCAAAGGTATCTTCATCCGCCTCTCAGACCGTTTTGATTTGAGCAGGCCTCGGACTAAATCATAATAGCCTTAGTATGGTAGCATACATTGAAAACGAGAGGTCCGGATTCCATAACGATTTGCTTCTGCTTTTTTTTCATGATATCGATATCAACGCAACCCTGCCCATCCAATGAAGGCGTAAGGGCTCCTGCATTCGGGGATGCGGTGAAAAGCCTTTTATGACGTTAAATCATGGAAAGACAGGATCGCATTCGAAACAGAATCCATTTGGGAATGCACGCCGACCCTTATTGCGGCCATGTAATTTTTTATGTTCGTTTGAATCAGGCCGCGCTCGGCGCCGGTTTCCCGTACAGTATTCGCGCGGCCTCCGGAACGCGAATTTCTGCCGCGAAAAGAGGACAAGGATGGAAGACCTCACTCCGATGATGAAACAGTATCACGAGGTCAAACAGCGTTTCCCGGGGAAACTTGTTTTTTTCCGCCTCGGGGATTTCTATGAAATGTTCTACGAAGACGCGGTGCTTGCTTCCCGGGAACTCGAGATAACTCTCACATCGAGGAATAAAGACAAAAACGGCGCTCCCATACCTATGTGCGGTGTTCCCCACCATTCCGTAGATGGCTATATTGCCCGACTGATGAAAAAAGGATTTAAAGTCGCTATCTGCGAACAGGTAGAACCTCCCGGCGCGGGCAAAAAATTGGTCCGTCGTGAAGTGACAAGGGTACTGACTCCCGGAACCGTTCTGGAGGAAATGCTTCTGGAGCCGAAGGACCACAATTATCTGGGAAGTTTGTACATTACGGAAACGGGCATCGGTTTGGCGTTTATGGATCTGACGACGTCTGATTTTCTTGCCACGGAGTTCATGGGCGAACAGGCCTGGCAGAAATCATTGGATGAATTGGCCCGCTTCACACCGAAAGAAATCGTAATTCCTGACCGGTCGCGGGAAGAGATTCAGTCGAGGCTTTCCCGGGACTGGTCGGATCGATGGGTTCCCAGTCCCCTGGAGAACTGGGTATTCAATCAGGATTACGCCCATCGCCTTCTCCTTGAGCATTTTAACCTTCCCACCCTGGACGGCTTGGGAGGATCCGGTCATACCCTGTCGGTGTGCGCCGCCGGAGCTTTGATTCACTATCTGAAAGAAACACATCTGACGCAGATCGGGAAATGCGCCACCCTGCGGTTTTTTGAACCTTCCGACTTTATGAAACTGGATGTATCGACCGTAACAAATCTTGAATTGACTCAGACTCTGGATGGGTCCAGGAAAGGATCGCTGTTTTACCTTCTGGATGAGACGCAAACGGGCATGGGCGCGCGATTGCTGAAAACCTGGCTTTTAAGGCCCTTGTTGAATGTGAACGAACTTGTACATCGTCAGGACTCGATAGCTGCATTTATTTCCGACATCCGGATCCTGGACAAACTCCGGAAAAAGCTCTGCGAAATTCACGACCTGGAACGACTCATCAGCCGTGTCCTGGCCGAAGTCTCGAATCCGCGCGAGATGCTTGCCTTGCGCGATTCTCTCCGAACCGTGCCCCTGATACGGGATTTGCTGCAAACCTATTCCGCTCAGCGACTGGTTGAAATCCGGGATGCCCTGGATCCCCTCGAAGACATTGTAGGGCTGATAGAGCAGTGTATTTCCGACAACGCGCCGGCATCCGCGAACGAACCCGGCATCGTACGCTCCGGGTATTCCGGTGAACTCGACGAACTCCGGGATATCCGGCACAGCGGCAAGGGTTATATCGCTTCCCTGGAATCACGGGAACGGGAAAAAACCGGAATTCAATCGCTTAAGATAAAATTCAACAACGTCTTCGGATACTTTATAGAAGTGACCAGGGCAAACCTTCCGCTGGTTCCCGGCCACTATCTTCGAAAACAGACTCTGGTGAATTGCGAACGTTTCGTAACGGAGGAGCTCCAGGAGTACGAAGAAAAAGTCCTTAAGGCGGAGGAAAGAATTGCTTCTCTTGAAAAGGAAATTTTCGTCGAGTTTCGCAGGAAAGTCGGGCTCCAGGGCGACCGGATTCAAAAGACGGCGCGACTTGTTGGGGAACTGGATGTCTACGCCTCACTGTCGGAAACTGCACTGAAAAATAACTACAAACGGCCTGTTCTGACGGAAGAGGATGTAATTTATATTCGACAGGGACGTCACCCCGTGGTTGAAACGCAAAGCCTGCCTTTTATTCCCAACGATCTGTATATGAATTCCGGGACGGACCAGCTGATTCTGTTGACGGGACCGAACATGGGAGGCAAATCAACCTATCTCCGTCAAACAGCCTTAATAGTCATTCTCGCACAAATGGGCTCCTTTGTACCGGCTCAGGAAGCACGTATAGGATGCGTCGACCGTATATATACTCGAGTGGGTGCTTCGGACAACCTGGCGAGAGGCCGTTCCACTTTTATGGTGGAAATGATCGAAACCGCTAATATCCTGAATACGGCTACGGATCGCAGTCTGATACTCCTGGATGAAGTAGGCCGGGGCACGGCCACGTTTGACGGTCTCTCCCTGGCATGGGCGATCGCGGAGTATCTCGTGCGCGGCCAAAACCTGAAGGCCAAAACCCTGTTTGCAACGCATTATCATGAACTGACCAAAATGGCCTCAATACACCCGGGAGTGAAAAACTACTGCATGACAATCCAGGAAGCCGGAGGAGAAATAATATTCCTTCGCAGAGTTACGCCGGGTGTCGCGGACAAAAGCTACGGCATCGAAGTCGCCCGACTGGCGGGGATGCCCAGGCCGGTGCTGTCCCGGGCTGCGGAAATACTGGAACGCCTTGAGAGAAAGGAAATAGACCTGGCCGGACGCTCCCGTAAAAAGTCAACGGATGAAGTGCTTGACGAGATGCAAAAACCTCTTTTTTGATTCGTCCGGATCCGTAGGTATTCGTGCCTTGTGACGCCGGTCGAAAATAGGTTTTAAAACGGGAATTCGGTTTTTCGTCACTCTTGTATGCCATGCAAAAAATCAGACTTTTTCATTCTTCACCTTTAACGCATATCCTGGTTTTGGCTTTGGTGTCTCTCCCGTATTGCATCCGCCTGGGCTCTTCTTCCATATGGAATGCAAGTGAAGCCTTTTACGCGGAAACTTCGCGTGAAATGCTGGTATCGAAGGATTATCTCGCGCCTCATTTCAATTTCGAACCCCGTACACAAAAACCTCCGCTGACGTACTGGGCGATACTTGCGTCCTATAAGCTTTTCGGCGTGAATGAATTTTCCGTGCGGTTCCCGGGCTCGATTGCGGCCATTGCGATTATTCTTTTTTCCTACGCAATTGCCCGTTCTCTGTTTAATCCGCGTATCGCATTAATGGCGGCGGCTATCACGGCCACCACCGCCAGACTCCTGATTCTCGCGCGACGCCTGCCTATCGATATATTGCTGATGTTCTTTCTGTTGGGGGCTTTTTTCTTTCTGACAAGGGCAATTCAGACAAAAAGCCGCTGCTACTGGGGCCTGGCATATTTGTTTGCCGGAGCGGGTTTCCTGACGAAGGGACCGATAGCCGTCCTTATCCCCGCGGCCGTCTACCTGTTATGGGTTCTGTGGAACAGAAAATTCAGTATTGCCGGCTTTCATCCGTTCATGGGCCTGTCCATTCTGGCGATAGTGATTCTTCCATGGTATATCCTGATCTATCATGAATACGGCTGGACTTATATCGGATCGTTTTTCCTAAAAGACAATCTGGGACGTTATCTTTCGGATTCCTTCGGACCGTCCAGAAGCCCGCTGTATTATTTGTCCGTATTCGCCACCGATTTTTTCCCCTGGTCCTTCCCCGCGATCGGCGCTTTTTATCTTCTTTGGCGCAACCGGCGGGAATGGAGCCCTTTTAAAAGCCTTTCGTTCGGCCTGCCGCTCATCTGGTGCCTTTTTATATTTCTCCTGTTTTCCGTCTCCAAAAACAAACAGGAATACTATATCGCCCCCATGTATCCCGTCGCCGCATTGATTCTGGCCGCTGTTCTGGATAAATGTTTTTCGGGAACACGCGGGAATGTCGGCATGAAAATTCCGGCGTCAAATCCCGTCGATGCGGAGACGATTTCTCCCCCTGATCCGGGTTCATGTGCCGTATGGAAATACATTTATCTTTTCCTGAGTTTGCTTCTTGTCGCATTTTCCATACTGGTTTTTTTTGTTCTCCGCTTCTTTATGCCCCATCTCTCTCCCGTGTTACACTATGTTCCATCCATGGTTTTTGCGGGGACTGCAGTATTTGCGGCAGGATGTATTTTCAAAAGAAAAATTTCCCGCTGTTTCCCTGCAATAGCAGCATCCATGTGGATTATGTTTATGTTGGGTGTAATCAGTTATTTCCCCGCCCTGGAAGCATTCCGGCCGGTAAAACGCTTCTGTAAAAAGATAGAGGCGATTGCGGATACCGATTTTCAGGCGGGCTATTACGGCGTTACGGTGCCGAGCATGGTTTTCTATTTACATAAAAAGATATTCCAGGAATATAATGCAGCTTCCATGGCAGGAAGGTTTCGATCGGACAATCTCGTATTCTGTATTTTAACCGCCAAAGATTATGCAATATTCACGGAAAATTCCGGCCTGCATCTTCCCGTCCTGGAACGAGGGCCCAGGTTCTCCATAAAATTGGAAACGATCCTCAACGGGGGTTACATCCCCGACGAGGAACTTCTTTTAATATCGAATCGTCCGGTTTTATCGCCTGCGCCGAAAATGCCGGTTCCCTACAATGAAAACTAAAGTTCTGCCGTTAATTAAAATCGCAATTACCGCTCTGTTGTTCTATTACATTTTTCGAAATGTCGATTTTGAAAATTTTGGTATGACTTTGCGTAATGCCAGCCCGGGAATTCTGGTCGCGGCGTTTATTCTGCTTTGGGTAGCGCATTACGTATGCATTTTCCGCTGGAGGCTTCTGATCCGGCCCCTGATGCCGGCGCCGTCGTTAAACAGTCTTTTTGGAATTTACTGTATCGGTCTTTTCTTTAACCTGACTTTCCCCACAATAATCGGTGGAGACGTTGTAAAGATCTATTACATCGGAAAGCATTCGGAATCCTACTCCCAAAGTTTTGCATCCACTTTTCTCGACCGTGACACAGGTATGCTTGCAATGCTGATCATTGCCTGCATCGGCATTATCTTTTATCCGGTTTCCGTTCCGGGCATCCCGGTGTCCATAATCATCTGGGGAGTGTTCGCTGTTTTTATTTTTGGAAATATGTGTCTGTTCGCTCCAGGGTGCCACGGCATACTGAGCCGATTGCTGAAAAATCTGAATATGACCAGGATCGAAAAAAAGGCAAACAGGGTAGCCGATGCGTTTCAAATCATCGGGAAGCATAAATCCGTGCTGCTGGTTTCGTTGCTGATTTCTTTCATCAACCAGTTCCTGGTCATAGTCTCCGTATGGGTTACCGCAATCGGCCTTCGTCTGCAGATCCCGTTTTATTATTTTGTGGTTTTCGTACCCGTAATCACCTTGATATCCATGATACCGATCAGTTTAAACGGAATGGGATTGAGAGAATACGCATTCATGGGTCTCTTCGGAGGAATCGGCCTTGAACCGGCCTCCTGCATAGCCCTGGGCCTGGTAACGTCGATAATGATTATACTGTGCTCGGTCCCGGGCGGCATCATTTATATTTTTTTTAGAAGCCGCGGCGATCGACAACGGTTTGAAACATTGGAAACTGAATATTCATGAGAGAGAAGGTTTCGATAATCGTACCGGTATTTAACGAACGGGAAAACCTCGAGACGTTTGCAAGAGAACTTTTCCGGACAATTGAAACGGCCGGAGAAGATTTCGAGGTTCTTTTTGTCGACGACGGCAGCACCGACGGCAGCGGCAAGTATCTTGAAACGTTGACTGAAAAAGACCCAAGAATCAAAGTCATCATATTCAGAAGAAATTTCGGCCAGACAGCAGCCATGACAGCCGGTTTCGATCATGCCTCGGGTTCCATTCTCATACCGATCGACGCGGATATGCAGAACGATCCGCAGGACATTCCGTCGGTTTTATCCAAGCTGAGAGAGGGGTTTGATGTCGTCAGTTGCTGGAGGCGGAACCGTAAAGATCCGTGGTTGAGGCGAAAGCTGCCGTCAAAGCTTGCCAACAGCCTCATCTCGTTCATAAGCGGAGTGCGTCTTCACGACTACGGCTGCACATTAAAAGGATATCGCCGTGAAGTGGTGGAGCATATCCGTTTATATGGGGAAATGCACCGGTTCATTCCTGTATACGCATCGTGGGCCGGCGCGAAAGTCGTGGAAATTCCCGTAAATCATAATCCAAGGGTTGCGGGGAGCAGCAAATACGGTCTCAGCCGCACTTTTAAGGTAATTCTGGACCTGATCACGGTCAAAATGCTTGGCAGTTATTCCACGAAACCGATGTACTTTTTCGGCGGCATCGGAATGTTTTCGTGCGGTATCGGATTTTTATGCGCCATCCTTACTTTACTGGAAAAATATTACAGCGGTGTCAAGGCTCATAACAATCCCCTTCTCCTGCTTGCCGTTTTCCTTTTTATCATAGGAATTCAATTTGTGTTAATGGGACTGGTGGCGGAACTGGTAATCCGAACCTACTTTGAATCCCAGAACAAGGTTCCCTATATCGTGCGCCGTATCCGGCAACACAAGGGCAAATCAGGTCCAGAGACCCCTGACGGCAACAATCATTCCCGGTAAGGAGCTACCATTGTTCTCCAATCACTTCAAATTTCATACCCATTCGCTGGTCAATTTCGTCGGGGGAGGCGGCAAAACCGCCCTGATATTCAAATTGATGGACGAAGTCGCGGAACAGGGGCC
>CAZPHK010000187.1:0-9113 GCA_964586015.1 uncultured Acidobacteriota bacterium
AGAAGTGACCAGAAAAAGACACTTATTACAAAAGAATATGGGAATAAATATTTTTTAGAGGGAGATATGGTGGCAAAAAAGACCGGCTTGTCTATGTGGTTGAAGACAATTGGGCAATGACTGGCCCCGGCCGGTACGAATATCAAACAGGTTTTGCTCAGGACATGTTTTTCACCATCCAGCCAGATAGTAATATTGCCGCCCAGGTCTTGTGGATCGTCCCGGTTGGAACCGATGAAAGCAATGACTTCGTCGAAATCGTGGACATGCGGTTCTTCAACCGCCTCCTCGGAGGAACCTTTCCAGAGCCAGACGCAATCCACATAGAACATGCCCTCCATGATCTCGCCGTCAACGGAGAGCAGATGAGTCGACTCTACGGTTGATTTGCCTGAACGTCTCACGGCTTCAAACTTTGCCTGGACCTCCGGCGGCAAGGGTTTGGGTTCGGTGACGATGTACCTGGAATATTGTAGTGAAGCCATGTGCCCCCCTTCGTTGAATACATCCTCTATGGGAAAAGTGAAGGCATTATAGCATGTATGGAAAGCGACATCATTTTATATCGCAGGATGGGATCTTCAGGCGGCACTGGGTTGAACATCGACGCCTGAAGCTCCGATAATTTTCACCAGTAGGTCGCAGGAAACAGAGACAGTTGCTCCGTTTTTAAAAGCGGATACTTTGGATCGGGCAACCCCGGATCTCTTGACTATGTCATTTACGGTCAGACCGGATTCCCGTATTGATCTGACGGCAATGCGGGATAGTTCTGCCTTATACTTCATCCGTGCAACATCTCCCGGGGTTAATCCTAGTATCCGACCTAAATCACCTGGCGTCCTCGCCGTTACGGACCTGCTGGTTTTTATCTTTTTTCGATTCATTCCTCTACCCCCGGCTCTTTCAAAAAGGCTTCAAGCCGAATCGTTGCCGTTTTCTTCTCCCTGACAGGCATTTTGCGGCTTTTCTTCAGGAATGCGTGGAATAGAAGGATGCCGGACTCTGTACTGATTCCGAAAAGTACCCTTCAATCATATTTCCGTATTGCGGGATCTTACGTTGCGCCGTTTGCGCCTGAGGCAATAGGAAACGTTCTTTCAGTGAGCGACGCGCTCGGCCGGCTCCTGCTGGGTGACGCAGTGGATGCCGCCGTAGCCGTAAACGAGCGCCGTCGCGGGAATCGGTTCAATTACCCGGTCCGGAAAACAGAACTTCAGGATTGCAACGGCCTCCCGGTCCATCGGGTCGTCGAAAACCGGCAGCAGCACCGCGCTGTTTGCAATGTAGAAGTTGGCGTAGCTTGCCGGGAGCCAGCGGTTTTCCTCTTCAAGCCGGACCGGTTTCGGGAGCGGGAGCCGGATGACTTCGAACGGGTCGCCGGATTGATCCCGGACCGATTTAAGAATATCGAAATTTTCCCGCAGCACGGTTGCGTTGTCGCCCCTGTCGGAATCCGACCAGGCGCACAAAAGACGGCCGGGAGCGACAAACCGTGCGAAATCGTCCACGTGCCCGTCGGTATCGTCGCCGTCGATCCCGGACTTGAGCCAGATCATGCAATTCGTGCCGATGTGGTGATTCACGATCCGTTCAATTTGTTCACGGGCAAGCTGCGGATTCCGGTTCGGATTCAGGAGGCACTGTTCCGTCGTCAGCACCGTCCCCGCGCCGTTCACGTCGATGGACCCCCCTTCCAGCACGATATCGGGACGGAAAACCCGGCCTTTCAATGTTTCTGCCACGAGGTCGCCTGTCGCATCATCGCAGAGAATATCGTCATACTTGCCGCCCCAGGCGTTGAAGCGCCACTTCACCGCCGCGCGCCGCCCGGAATCCTTATGAAGGAGAAAGGTCGGTCCGTAGTCCCGGATCCAGACGTCGGAACTCGGGATGCGCAGCAGGGATACTCGGTCCATTACCGCACCGCCCGCTTCCAGTTTTCCTGCAGCCCGCCGTTCCGCTGCATCGTCGTTGACCAGGATCCGGACAATCTCCCCCTGCGTCAATGCGCGGACCATCCGGCAGTAGATATCCTCGACGGCGCCGATAATGTTTTCCGGAAACGTCAGCGGATTTTTAGGCCACGACAGCCAGGTGGCCTCGTGTTCCGCCCATTCCGCGGGCATCCGAAACCCGGCCGCCTGCGGCGTCTCTCCCTTCATCGCCCTCTCCTTCTCCGATCGGTCACAAATCCTCAACAATTTTTCCATATTGATCCGGTCGGCGGTTATGCAGAAATCTCCACCCTTCCCGGACGCTCCGCCCATGCTCCGGGTCGACGGCGGCCAGAACCACCTGCTCACCCGCGCCCGCCCTCACGACAGTCTTTCCGAATGCATCGATGACGAAGGACCCGCCCCAGAAATCCATGCTGTCTTCGTTTCCCGTGCGGTTCACTGCGGCCACGACCATACCGTTGGCGATTGCATGCCCCCGCATGACGTTCTCCCATGCCGCCTGCCAGTCCCCGTCCGCCTGAATCATACCGCGCACCGTTCCGATCGCCGTGGGATAGAACACGATCCCGGCCCCCATCAGGGCATTCACCCGCGCCGCTTCCGGATACCACTGGTCATAGCAGATCAGCGTGCCGATGCTGCCGCGGTACGTATCGTAGACCCGGAATCCCAGATCGCCCGGGGTGAAATAGTGCTGTTCGAAAAAGCACTCGTCGTGGGGAATATGCAACTTCCGGTACTTTCCGAGCATCCTCCCTTCACGGTCGAAAGTCATGCACGTGTTGAAAAGACCTTTCCCGTCGCGCTCGTAAACGGACCCCCCGACCAGGATCACGGCATTCTCCCGGGCGCATGCGGACAGCCGGCGTTCCGTTTCCCCGGGAATCTCCTCGATCGGGATTTCCTTCCGGACGCTTCCGTCCGGATTCGGGTATTGGGCGAAATACAGGGATGTGAAAAGCTCCGGCAGACATACGATATCCGCGCCCTGCCTTTTCGCATCCCGGATCATCTCCCCGGCATGCGCCATATTACGGGACGGGTCCCGATCCATTTTCATCTGCACCAGCCCAAGCGTGATGTTCTGCGTCATTTCCCTTTGCCTCCTGCCGGCTTTTTTATACAGCAACCATTACAGCGAAATCCTGCCACATCCGCAAACCGCAGACAACTGTCGACTCCATCCCGCGTGGATTCCTCTAAAACATGCGGGAACCGGGATTTCTCCGAAACCGGTCGAACCGAATACAAAGCTTCTTTTACGGATCGTTTACGGATTAACCTTTTATAGCGTATCCACGTTTCACAACGACTGATCCAGAGATATCCGGCTCAGGTTTCCGGAGGGGGTGTTCCATGATAGGGAAGGTGCCTGTGCCGGATCACCGGCGAAATCTGCAAAGGTGAAAAATGGATTTGTGTCCGAAATCAAAAATTCCCGGCCCAATCTGTTTCTCACTGTAGTAAAATCCCATCGGGGAATTGAAGATTGGTTTACTTGCAATAAATTATCTGAAACCGGTGCAGTTCCGAAAGAGAACAGGTTTCTGAAAGACATGTTCATTCTTCCTGTCCGCTTTCCTTTTCTATCGGGCTGTATTGTTCGGGAGGATTCAAAGATGAAACGAATAGCACTAATGTTTCTTACGGTCGGCTTTACAGCATTCGTATGTGCTGCGGTCTCAAATGCTCAGACGGGAGGGGACCGTTGCACCCGCGAAGATCTTGCTAAAATAACGGACCAGTACTTTGAATCCATTCAGGAGCACAATACATCAGATCTGCCGCTTGCTTCCACGGCAAAATTCACTGAAAACGGCGTCAAAAAGGATGTTGGGAAAGGCATTTGGGAAACTGCAGGCAAGCCCCTGCTCAGGCGAACTTTGATCGATACAAAAAAATGTGTTACGGCCACAATTGCGGTAATAGAAGAGCCGTTCAGCTCTGAAACCGTTGGAAGCGCTCCAAAGGGTCGTATGGGCGGCTCCGGTGGCGGCGGCATGATGGGCGGAGGGGCACCTGGCGGCGCACCCGGAGGTGCACCCAAAGTAGCCCCTGGAGGCGCTCCCAAATCTGTTCCCGGTGGTGTGCCCGGAGGCGCCGGCGGCATGTTTGGCGGGCCGACTACAATGCCCGAAGAGGGGACCATCCGGCCGATCCTGTTCGCGGCCCGGCTTAAAGCTGAAAAAGGCAAAATCACCGAAATTGAAACGATCGTTGCGCGGGAGCGCGATTTTGCCTTCAACGCTAAAGGTGTTCTGGCAACCAAGGACCAGGATTGGGACACTATACTTCCTCCCGATAAACGGGCATCGCGCAAAGAGCTGGCGGATGCGGCCAATAATTATTTTGCCCTGTTCGCGGAAGGCTCGACAGTCAGCGTTCCCTTCGCAGAAGTTTGCGACCGTTGGGAGAACGGATTACAGACGACAGCGCAAGACCACGATTGTTCGCCGGTGACTTTCAGGAAGGCAATCGGTATGAGTATTAACCATGGACCGCGACGCGTCTGGGTCGATACTGAAAAGGGCATTTCCATTGCATTTATGGCATTCGGCGGCGGCGCATCCGCGAGCGAGGAAAACCCTACGGGGAGCGGTCTCGTAGATTGCCACATGTTCAGGATGAGAGACGGCAAAGTGGATCTGATCCAGTCGATCGTCGGGCCCAGTGCGGCATCCATGGGCTGGCCCCTTGAACCGATCGAATAGCATGGGAACAGAGCCGGGACCAGAGTACCGCCGCATCGAAGATTAAAAACGGGGACATAATACTTAATTGCACTGCAAATTAAGTATTATGTCCCCGTTTTTATTGGTGCCGAAGGCGGAGCCCTCATGCCCGCTAAGGGGCGCGGGATTTTGAGTCCGATGCGTCCATCCCGTCAATACCTGTAAATAATTGGTTTATAAAGTATTACCTGAATGCACAAAGTTGGGTGGAGTTGGGTGGAATAGGGTGTGTTTGGATAGCCGCGGACAAAGTCAAGGGCACGGTCAAACCATCAATATACGGAGGAATTCGGGTGCAATAATAACTAGATTAATTGATCATATGAGGTAAATCGCCCTACGTTCGCTGATGTTAAAAGCCCTTTTATATCAGGGATTCCATTTTGCAGAATGTCTCAAAGGGTAACATGACTATTTTGGGTGATATTGTTCTATGAGTCGTACCTAGATGCACCTGGTAAAATTTCGGAATACGTGTACGAGCTTCGAAGTATTTGATATGGGGAGATAAATTCTTTTCGCCCGTCTTACATTCCACGGCAAAGATGGGCTTTCTATCCCTTAGGACCACGAAGTCGATTTCACGCTTATCCGTATCCCGTAAAAATCGAAGTTCCATTCGATAACCTTCGTAATCTTCAAGAAAATGACAATATTTCAGAAGGTGCCCGGCAATCATGTTTTCAACCCTCGGTCCTATTGTGGGCACTTGACTCCAGTCCCACATATACAACTTTTGCTCCTTTTTGACGGCGCGTATTTTCTGACTGCCGAAAGGCGGGATCCGGTATACATAATACAGGTTCTCTAGAATGGAAATCCAACGGGCCGCTGTTTTAAAGTCTACCTGAAGGTCTTCACTTAAAGCCTTGACAGACAAAACGCTTCCGACACGATCAGGCAGAATTTCCGCCAGTTGTTCGATTAGACTGATTTCTCTCACCTGCTCCAAATCCCGAAGGTCATCCTTAACGAGTTGTGTCAAACGGGACAAATGCCACCTGCGCAGATGTCTTTCATTTGCTTTCAGAAAAGGTTCCGGGAAGCCGCCAAATCGAAGCAGTCGGCTTACATCCTGGAGCGAGGAGGGCAGTTCGGGTAGGGTCAGAGGGTGGAGACGATAGAAGTGATATCTTCCCAACAAGGAATCTCCACCCTTTCGGTAGTAGTCTAGGCGCGCCGATCCGATTACCAGGAAGGAATGGATTTCCTTGAGTGTGTCGAATAGCCCTTTGAGCATATTCCGCCAGCGGGCAAACTTATGCAGTTCATCGAAAACAATTAGCTTTTCCGTTGCAGGCCAGGCGCGTTCCTTGATTTTCTTCCGATGAACATCATCATCCCAGTTGAGATAAGCTGGATGTCCCGGGGAATAGTTGCCAATTATTTTTTGCGCTAGTGTGGTTTTGCCGACTTGCCTGGGGCCTGCCACAAACACCATCTTTTCCCGCAAATCGTTCTTGATGGCAGTTGTTAAGTATCGTTCTGATAAAGTAGACATATATCCATTATACTCATGAGTATAATGGAATCAATGCCAATATAGTAATGCACAGTTATTTGTGTCCTGGCTGCGATTATCCACCGCTGCCTCTTTCTTCTGAATTGTAGGTATTCAGAACGCAATTCGATTAGCTCGGGGGTAGTCGGTTCCGGCTTATGCGAAAATAGGCTGGATGGGACCTGATTGATGGGTTGAGTAAAAGGGGTAAGGAAATTCTTCGCTTTATCCGGTTAAAGTGGAACTTTTGCAACCTTGAATTGTATGTACTTCTGAAAGCCGAACAATGAGATGGTATCTGAAATATCGGAGAACATGATGCCGGGGAGACGGGACTATTCTAATGCCATCGGATACTGATCTGGGAATCATCTGCAGGATAAAGAACGGAGAAATCGATGAGTTCGAGATCTTAATCAAGAAATATGAAAAACGTCTTTTTGTTCTCACCAGGAATCTTTTAAGAACACCGGACAGAGTGGAGGATCTGGTCCAGGAGGTCTTCCTGGCCGCCTACCGAAACATACATTCCTTCAACCCGCAATTGGGGCATTTTTCTACCTGGCTCATGAGAATTGCCCGGAACAAATGTCTGAATGAAATCAAAAAGAAAAAGGAAATACTAATCTCCGCCGTGCCGGAGATGCCGGGCAGAGAAAATCCGGAAGAAGATCTGGCGCGAAAAGAGGCATTTATGAGATTCGACCAAGCCTTAAAAAAGTTGCCGCCAAAACATCGCATTGTTTTCGTGCTGGCGGAGATTCAGGGCTTTTCTCATAAAGAAATTGCCGGGATTGAAAAAACCAGGATTGGAACAGTGAAGTCCCGTATTTCGCGGGCCAGGGAAAAACTTCGCACTTTACTCAATGAATCGACGGATTGAATCATGGAGAATAATGAAAATTATCTGAAATGGAAGGCGGAAAGGGCCAAAGCAGATCCGCCGCAAAACTTTGCTTCCCGGGTCATGGAGCAGATCCATCTCCTGGAAAAAATGCAGCTCAAAAGTACCTTTGGACGCCTGCTTGCCCAGATCGATTTTCTGCCCAATCCGTTTTGGCGCGCGGCATTTGCTCTGGCGGTGCTGCTGCTCGGCATACTCCGAATTTATTGCCTGTCGGTAAGTATTCTGGTCCCCTGAAAGGAGAATATTGATGGAGGAGCATGCAAACAACCGGGGAACGCATCCCAGAGAGCCCCTTATTGCACTATTGCTGTCGGTGTTAGCCCCTGGACTGGGCCATATTTATTGCGGGAAACCAGCAAAAGGACTGGTGCTGTTTTTTCTTGGTTTTGTGCTTGTCCCGATCATGGTGTTTTGTCCACAAAATGTTTCTTCCGCTTTTATTTTAACGGCCATTTTGGCTTCCATAATTTTACTGATCGCGGTGCTTTTCTATGCCGTGGTTGACGCCTGGTTCCTGGCTGAAAGGATCGATGAGCATTACGAAGTCAAAAAATACAATCAATGGTATCTGTATGTCCTGGTTATAATCATTTCACTAAGCTACCCACCCGTTATGAGCTACAGTATCAGGCAAAGTCTTATCCAGGCCTACGTGATGGCCGCCGGCAGTATGCTGCCCAATCTAATGGTGAAAGATTATGTGATCCTGAACAAGACCGCCTACCGTCACCGCTTACCGGAAATCGGGGATGTGATTGCTTTCAGGCCTCCCAACGATAGAAATCGGATTTATGTTAAAAGGATTGTGGCTTTGCCGGGTGATACCATCGAAGTAAAAGGAAATATTCTTTATATCAATGATATGCCTTTACAATACCGTAAGGTAGCACCTTTGAAATACATGAAGGTTTCTCCGGATTCCTCTTCCGTAATAGAAAGCGGGACAGCCGGTGAGATTGTGGAAGAGATCCGTTCAAACACATCCTATCGTATCCAGCTGATTAATAGCAGCGGGGCCAACAGCTCAGCGGATTTTGCCAAAACCACCGTCCCCGACACGCACTTTTTTGTTCTGGGCGACAACCGCGATAATTCGCTGGACAGCCGGCATTTCGGTCCGGTTCCCCTGGCTGATATCCTGGGAAAGGTTGATTTCATCTACTTGCCGGCGGGATCGTGGTCCCGGTTCGGCAGGTTTCCGCAATAACTTGGGGTTGACGATAATACAAATAGGCTTGTTTGGCTTCGAAACTCGTTCAGCTTTGAATAAAGAAGGGGGAGAGGTTGAAGATTTTGCCCCTCCCTCTACTTTAACTCATTTCTTTTTTTCTGCTGAGTTTCTTTTGGACCCCTTTATTACGAGGGCTGACCCCATTATTCGATTATATATTCCGGCCAATCAAGTGTATCATCGGCATCCAAACCCCAGGATTTAAACGACTGTCTATAGAAATCGGGTCTTGGAAAGTCCGGTCGAATGAAGGGGTGATGATGACGATAGGCAAAATATCCTTTCTCACCTTTCCTCAACCCGGCAATCAGTGTCGCCATTTTGGCACCCGGGACAGAGAACATCATCTCGTCTTCCGTACCCACCCCCCTTTCATACTCTCCGGGATCAGGCAGTACCATCCAGTAGTTGTTATCTTGTATGGGATTGACCACGGCATATGAACAGGAAGGGGGAAGCAAACGGCTTTTTATTTGAGAGCTTTCCGTTCTGTCCATGGACATGATCAGTGCCCTCAGCTGGGCGTTGTTGGACCAGATGATAACCACATCGGGTATAAAACTCGCGTCTTTCAACGGGGCTGTGACAATGCCTACATATTTTCCATAGGGAAAGCAGTCGTAGCCTTCGCTCTGCTGGTTCGGCGGCACATTTCCATAGGCAAGGGGGGCGGCCGGACACCAGTGATCTTCCTTCAGCATGGCGACCGTGACCCCGTCCCTGCGAGACAGAGCAAAGGCCTGACACTGGGCAAAATGATATCCACGGTCCTTTTTTGGCC
>CAZPHK010000188.1:0-9097 GCA_964586015.1 uncultured Acidobacteriota bacterium
AGATTGCTGCTCCATTATCAGGTTTCCGATATTTGGGCAACGGATCAAGGCGAACCTTGTGTTCGCCCATCCGGGGAATAATAAAGGCTAACGAGTATTTGATTATGGGAAAACTGCTCACACTTTTTTCCGGCCGCTTGAGCGCCTGGATGGAAATCGTTGCGGGAACGGCCCTCATTGGAGTGATGCTGCTGATCGGTTGCGATATCGTCGGCAGGATGATCGGATGCCCGGTGCCGGGAGCTTATGAAATCGTATCGCTCGCGGGCGGATTGATAATAGGCCTTGCTATTCCGGCAACATCCAGGGCAAAAGGACATGTTGCCACCGATATTCTGCTCGCCAAGCTTCCGGAAAAATCCAGAGCTTTCCTTTCAATAACGACCCGCCTGATCGGTACAGGCATTTTCCTTTTCGCCGCGTACGGCATGATCATGATGGGCGTCCGGTTGAAGGAATCGGGTGAGGTGACCGCCGAGCTCTCCATTCCCTTCTATTATGTCGTGTATGCAATAGCAGGAGCCTTTCTTGTACAAACCCTGATCCTGCTTTCGGAAATTATTGAAACGATAAAATCACACAAGGATTAAAGGAATCAGAGGCTGGAAGGAATAGGAGGCGGGAGATGGCAGGGGCGAACCTTCCGGCTTCGCCTAAGCCGAATCGAAGATTCGGCCAGGCTACGCCGGACAAGTTGGTGTTCGCCCTGTAAGCAATAAAAAGCCAATTGGCAGTAAGGGGCTGCGAAAAAGAAACGAGTTTTTCGAAATCTTTGGAACGTGGACATATAATTTTCAGTCTTCAATTTTTAATCTTTAATTTCGGATATGAACGAAGCGTTAATCGGTTGCATCGGCCTTTGCCTGCTGCTGGTTCTTTTCCTGACGGGAATCGAGCTCGCCTTTGCCATGACATGCGTCGGATTTATCGGATTTGCCGTCCTCAGGTCCGTACCTGCCGCCATCGACCTCGTGGCAAAAGATTTTTATAATGCTTTTGCTTCCTATGCGTTTGTCGTCATCCCGCTTTTTGTACTTATGGGCCAGATCGCCTACAATTCCGGGATCGCCGAAAAGATGTATGGAACGTCCCGTAAATTCGTCGGCCATGTTCCCGGAGGTCTGGCACTGGCCACGGTGGCAGGAGCCACCATTTTCAAAGCCATCTCCGGATCTTCGCTGGCGACGGCCGCCACCTTTTCCAGCGTCGCCGTACCGGAAATGGACAAATACGGGTACGACAGGAAATTATCGACGGGCGTTGTCGCAAGTGTCGGGACCCTGGGCATGCTCCTGCCTCCGAGCGGCACTATGATAATCCTGGCGATGATTACAAATCAGTCCATCGGGAAGCTGTTTCTCGCCGGCATCGCCCCCGGCCTGCTGATAGCCGGATTGTTTCTGGCGACCATTGTCGTGTGGTGCCGGATCAACCCGTCGCTGGCACCCAGGGGCCGGGCTTCAGGCTGGAAAGAGCGCGCCCGTGCGATCCCCCAGGTTTTCGGGCCTCTGCTGATCTTCGCCGTCACTATCGGAGGCCTTCTCGCGGGATTCTTCACCCCTACGGAAGCGGGAAGCGTCGGATCGATTGCCGTCCTTCTGCTTACGCTTCTGAAGCGCGACCTCGATTTCAAAGGCTTCGTGAAATCGGTCCGTGAATCGCTGCGTTTGGGATGTATGGTATTGATGCTTATCGGCGGATCGGCCGTCCTCGGGCATTTTGTGGTCGTATCGGATATTCCGGGCGCCGTGGCGAACTGGACTCTTGACCTGCCGCTGCCGTCTTATTTGATAGTTGCCGTCATTCTTCTTATTTACCTCATAGGAGGCTCCTTCATTGACGACATTGCCTTCATGATTCTGGCCACTCCCATTTTTTTCCCCGTAGCGATGAAGTTGGGATGCGATCCTGTCTGGTTCGCCATCGTCGTCGGCGTAACGCTCATGATCGGCGTAATCACTCCCCCGGTAGCCGTCGCCGCTTTTATCGTCAAAAATATAACGCAGGAATCGATAGGACGTGTTTACAAGGGTGTTTTGCCTTTTCTGATTACGCTGGTTTTATGCCTGGTGCTGCTTTTTATTTTCCCGCAGTTGGCAACCTATCTCCCCGGAAAGTATTAAATAATATTTCACAGGAGTCGGATCTTCAGAGTTCCCAATTTAAAAAGCACCATTTGCCGGTGCGGGCAGATGGCGATCGCGATCATAGGGTAGAGGTTCTTTCGGGGGAATTTCATCATCCGGAAAATCGCACTCCCAGCACTCCCGTTCGTCGTCGTCCGCGTAGTATTTAAGCCGGATTTTCATGTCTTCGTCGCTACAGCCGCCAAGGATATCGATGTGGCAAAAAGTCGCGGAAGGATCCGGGCTTATGGAAGTAGGCTGGCGCAGTATGTCGCTCCACAGGAGTTCATACAGATCGCGGTCGCTTAGATGGTCGGTGCTGGACAGGAAATGTCCGGCCAGTGCCATTGCCTTGATAACTTCCCAGAGTTTGGAATGGAGCTGCGTGTCATCCAGATTTTGCGGATGCGGCAGCGAAATGCCTCCCTTCTCCAGGTATTCGAACATCGGCCGCTCCTCGCACTCTTCCATGAATAATATCTGTTCCAGAATCTTTTCCTGCATTTCCGGACTCAGGGAGTCATCCAGGTAAAAGCACTCCGGATCCTCCACGCGGCGAAGCACCTCCTCTTTCATTTCCTCTATATGGAGCATTCTTTTTTCCTGCGACAATTCATTTTCTTTTGACATACGGTCTCCTTTCCGAACAGACAAATACCGATCTGTCCGTTTAATGACCTGTATGGCATTTTGAGCGAAAAATTTATTAATTTGCTGTCAGGCCGGATTAAGCAGGTTCCAGCCGTCTTGGATGCTTGCGACGTATTCCGAACAGAATTATGACCATAACCGCCACAGCGCCGGTCATTCCCATCAATATTTCTATTACCGGCAAGTAGCTGCCATAGATTCTTTCCAGCTCTGCTATAACTGATATTCCCAGACCGCCGCAGGCGACATCCACCGCGGTGAGTATGCCCAGGATCTTTCCGAAAGATTTACCCGCAAAAAATTCAGCTATGACCAGCTGGATCATGGCGAAAGTCCCTCCGAAACCCATGCCGAACACGGCAGCATAACCCCATAAATTCAGTAGATTAGCTGCGCTGGAGAGTCTCAGGAAAGTCAACCCGAGCAATAGCATAATCACGACAATGCACATCATAAAAATTTTATCGAACCGGTCGCTCAGGTACCCGAAGAGGATCTTCCCGGCAATTGCAAACCAGAAGATGGCGCTGAAGATCAGGGAATAGGTGCTCGTTGGAAGGCCCAGTTCTTCACTCATGAAAAAGGACTGATTGTTATAAACGCCGTTCATGGTGAACCAAAGCGCGCCGGTTGTCAGTGCCAGAATATAAAACGCCGGATTGCTCAGCGCTTCTTTCAAAGTCGGACCGGCGGGCATCTTTTGTGTTGAAGATGAATCAGGCTGCCGTTCGGCGGTTCCATCAGGCAGCAACCCCATTTTTTCCGGGCGGCTTCGGATCAGAAAAATATATGGGATGAGCATCATGGCCGCGCAGATAATTATGTAAACCGTTATGACGTCGCGCCATCCGCCTTCCGCTATCATATGCCTGAAGACAAGCGGGAATATGGCTCCGCCTACACTGGTGCCGGTTAATGTAATCCCGACGGCGATCCCCCGGTATTGCCGGAACCAACGCGTTACGACCAGTATCGTCGGCACTTGCCCGGCGCAGACCTGAGAGAAGGCCAGTACTACATAAATAATTATCAGGTGTGTCAGTGTTTCCATCGAGCGATAAGCGAACAGGCCTGCAACGGTAATGCAGCCACCGGCTATCATGAAGATCCTGGCGGAGTAGCGATCGAAAAGCGGGCTGACAAACGGGGTAATGATCGCACCCGTGAGGAAGAAAATAGTCGCAGCATAAGAGATACTCTGTTTGGACCATCCGAATTCCGATGTCAGCTCAGGATAGAACAACGGCAGCGAATAGACCTGAATCCCGACCAGCGTGGTATAGCTTGCAAAAATGCCGAAAAGCACCCACCACCCGTAAAATATCCTTTTACCCGACATGGAGATCCTCTATGGAAATTGAATTCATGAATTATGGCGGTCCTAGCATACACCAGGGCCGGGAAAATGCATTCCCAATTAAAGAGTACCCTGGGAAAACAGAGGCGCCCTGGGACTCATGCATCCATTCTTTTGTACATCTTAAATACAGGAAAGAGGGCCTTAAACAGGTCTGAATACTCCCCCGACAGGCGTTTATTCCGTATAACATCAACCTCGCACCATCTGTACTCAAAGTAAATTTCGCATACCTTTTATACAATAGCTATCCCGCTCATTTAAAAAGGCTTATACTCAATACGACTCCGGGAAAATTTCTATAAACAAGATTCTGCATATAATGATAGAATCATCCACGCGGAATTCCCTGGATTCGAATGTTATTCACCTTTCAAACAGTACCTGCCGGTGAATTCTCAGCAATAATTTGCAGCGGATATCCATTCAATATCCGTGATCGTTCGAACGCCTGAAGTGCTGCCGGTTTCCGATTTTGTATGCGAAAAGACTTCCTTTCCCTGTTACAGAACCCGGCCTTTGACAGAAGATAAGGAAGCGGAAGCAGCCAACGGAGAATAATCATGAACGCAAGCACTACGGAAGCAGATGTCGTGGTAATCGGCTCAGGGGTCTCCGGCCTGGCGGCCGCACTCACCGCAGCCGAAGGAGGCGCGAAAGTAGTCGTTTTCGAGAAACAGCGCACGCCAGGTGGGACCTCGATCAATTTTGAAGGCATCTTTGCCGTTGAAAGCGGCATGCAGCGGGCGCAGTTTATCGACTACAGCCGGGACGACGCCTTCAAAAGCATCATGGAATACAGCCACTGGAAGGCAAACCCCCGCCTCGTCCGGAATATCGTCAATGAATCCGCCGAAACCATATCGTGGCTGGAGCGACAGGGTGTCGAATTTACCGGCGTCACCATCAACATGCCGAAGTCGCCCCGTACCTACCACGTCGTAGCCGGCACCGGGCAGGCCGTTGTAAAAGTTCTTGTTTCCAATGCAAAAGAGAAAGGCATTGATCTGCGGATGGGAACTCCGGTCACGAAAATCCTCAAGGAAGGCGGCCGCATCACGGGCGTCATGGCTGAAGGAGACACGGGCAACATCCGGGTGAACGCCAAAGCCGTTGTGATCGCCAGCGGCGGATTCGCAAACAACCGGCAGTGGATCAAGAAGTATACGGGGTTCGAACTCGAGAAAAACCTGTTTCCCGTCGGCAATACGGACAAATTCGGTGACGGCATTCGCATGGCATGGGAAGTGGGAGCCGCCGAAGAAGGCATCGGCGTAATGGAACTGTACCGTGCCGGCCCGATTACGACCGAAATCGGCGGCCAGGTGGAATGGCCCACGGTCCAGCCGGATCTCTGGGTCGATCCGCGCGGAGAGCGGTTCTGCGATGAATCGATCGCTTTCTACGACACCTCCGTCGGAAACATGAATGCGAAGTTCAAGGAAGGCTACACCTACAGCCTTTTCGATTCATCGATCCTCGAACGCCTGAAACAGGAAGGACTCGATAAAAACGTCAATGTGAGGACTCCTCCCGGTTCCAGGCTTACGAATTTCGACAAGGAACTCGAAATCCTGTTTAAAAAGGGGAACACGGACGTCTTTGTCGCCGATTCCGTCGAGGAACTGGCCGTCAAAATAGAGGTGGATCCGGGGGTGCTGAAATCCACCGTAGATGAATATAACGGATTCTGCGGGAAAAAGCATGACGATCTCTTTGCCAAGGATCCCAGGTATCTGAGGCCTTTGAAGGGCCCCAAATTTTACGCCGTGAAAGCCCATACCGTCTTCCTCGGCACCATGGGCGGAATCAGGATCAATCACAACACCGAGGTCATCGATAAAAAGGACACGGTCATTCCGGGCCTCTATGCCGCCGGATTCGATGCAGGCGGCATGTATGGCGACAGCTATCACATTTCAGTTGCCTCCGGCTCTTCGTCCGGGTTCGCGGTCAACTCGGGACGCATCGCGGGCAAAAGCATATTGAGCTACATTAAGGCCGTTTAAGGTTCAGGGTTCACCGTTCAGGATTAATAACATTAGTGCCGTTTTTGAAAACCTTGAACGCTGAACGGTGAACCGTAAGCGGAGACGATTTATGGCAGATGAATTTAAAGGCAAAGTCGTACTGGTAACGGGAGGCGCTTACGGCATCGGGCGGGCGGCAGCCCTCGGCTTCGCCGCAAAAGGCGCGAAGGTATCCATTGCCGACATTAACGTCGAGAGAGGGAGCCAGACTCTCCAGCAAATTAAAAAAGCCGGAGGAGAAGCAATTTTTATAAAAACAGACGTATCTTCAGAACCGGAAGTTAAAGCTTTAGTTGAAAAAACAGTCGCAAAATTCGGAAAACTTGACTGCGCGTTCAACAATGCCGGGATTCATAAACAGTTCGTTTCCATCGTTGACTTCAAGTCGGATGATTGGGAAGAGATGATCGGCATAAATCTCAAGAGCGTTTGGCTATGCATGAAGTATGAAATCCCTCAGATGCTCAAACAGGGCAAGGGCGCTATCGTAAACACGTCCTCGGCAGCCGGACTTGTCGGAGCGCCGAGCAATCCTGCCTACCCCGCCAGCAAGCACGGCGTTGTGGGCATCACGAAATCCACCGCTTTGGAATTTGCCCGCAAAGGCATTCGGGTGAATTGCGTATGCCCGGGACCGACCCGGACGGGAATGAATGAAGAGCTGACGGCCGCGAATCCGGAAATGGTCAAGGCGATGGACCGGAAAGTTCCCATGGGAAGAATCGGCGAACCCGAGGAAGTGGCCGCGGCGGCAATCTTCCTGTGCTCGGATGAAGCATCGTATATCACCGGGCATGCCCTGCCCGTGGATGGCGGAATCGTAGCGGATTAAACCCGTTTCCCGTTAAAAGCCTTCTGCGGAAAACGGGAAATGCTGAAACGGTTATTTAAAGGGAGAACACACATGAGTTCAGTGTATCGAATGCTCATCAACGGCGAGCTTTGCGAAGCATCTACAAAGGAAACCATGGAAGTCATCAACCCCTCAAACGGAACGGTGGTCGGCCGCGCCCCCAAATGCGGTCCGGAGGAAGTAAACCGGGCTGCGGAAGCGGCGTACAAGGCCGCGCCGGCCTGGGCGGAAAAATCTCCGACCGAAAAAGCGGCGATTTTCTTCAAAATGGCTGAACTTCTCCGACAACATCGTGAAGAGTGGGCAAAGCTTGAGACCATGCAGTACGGCGGGCCCATTTTCAAAACCATGAATTTCGACATGGTCTTCGACGCGGAGCATTTCGAATTCATGGCAGGTGTCGGAAGGGCCGTAACGGGCAAATCCCTGCCGGTCGGCCCGCAGGCTATTTCCATGACCATCCGCCAGCCTCTCGGCGTTGTCGGGCTGATCACGCCCTGGAATTTTCCCCTTGTCACGGCAATATCCAAAATCACCCCCGCGCTGATGATGGGAAACACCGCCGTGGTAAAGCCCGCTTCCTGCGCCCCGCTGACGGTGCTGAAACTGGGCGAACTTGCGGTTGAAGCAGGATTTCCCCCGGGCGTCCTGAATATCGTGTCGGGTCCGGGCTCCTCCGTAGGAGAAGCCATCGTCAACCATCCGTATGTCTCCAAGATCAACTTCACCGGCGATTCGGAAACCGGCAAGCGAATTCTTTCCCTGGCCAGCGCCGCCGTAAAACCTGTGGCGTGCGAACTGGGCGGCAAAAACGCCTTTATCGTAATGCCTGATGCGGACATGAAAGCTGCGGTTGAAGGCGCCGTATGGGGAGGCTTTTTCAATTCAGGCCAGAACTGCGGCGCCTCGAGCCGTTATCTCATACACGAATCGGCCTATGACGAGTTCGCCGAAAAGTTCGTGGAAGCCGCGAAACAGCTGCGCGTTGGAGACCCGTTGAACCCGGAAACCATGATCGGCCCGGTTGCCTACAAGGGACACCGGGACGGGATCGAAAGATTCGTTGAGCGGGCAAAGAAGACCGATGCCAAACTGCTTCTCGGCGGCGAGCGCCCCAATACACCCGAAACAAAAGACGGATATTTTGTCGTCCCTACAATCTTCGGAGACTGCGATCCCAAATCGGAAATCATGCAGGAGGAAGTTTTCGGCCCCGTGGTTGCCCTGGCAAAATTCAAGACGCCCGAAGAAGCCGTGGCCATCGCCAATGATTCCCGTTTCGGACTGTGTGCTTCCATCTGGACCCGGGATATCCGCCAGGGACTTGTTATGACCAAGCAGCTTAAGGTAGGCACCGTATGGCTGAACCAGCACCTGTCGATTGTCTTCGAATGTCCGTGGGGCGGCTGCAAGGAATCGGGCCACAGCAAGGAAAACTCCATCATGGTGCTGGATGAATACAGCATGATGAAAAACGTATGGATTGACCTGGTCGGGACCCCGGCGACTCCGTGGGAAGGCAAGTTCGACTAGAAGGATCAGTACTGCGTCGGCAATTCCCGGGCCGGCCGTTGGCGGCGCACCTTGATCTTGCTTTCCTTACTCCGGACCAATGCCAGATCATAGGCAAGTTGCATTTGCAGCCATGCTTCTGCAGTGCTGCCGAACGCCTTGGACAGACGGAGGGCCATTTCCGGGCTGATGCCGGATTTACCGTTTATGACATTGTTCAGAGCCTGCCGGGAGATACCCAGAATCCTGGCCCCTTCTGTTACAGTCAGGCCTGAAGGTTCCAGGCAAGCCCGGCGTATGCTGCCTCCGGGATGAGGCGGATTTTTCATGGACATAGCAGATACCAGAATATTCTAATGATAATCAGAAAGTTCAACATCATAGACATCGTTGCCAATAAACCGGAATACGATGCGCCAGTTAGACCGAACAGTAACAGACCACATTCCTTTCAGGTCGCCTTTAAGGGAATGCAGCCTGTAACCGGGAAGATTCATATCTTGCGGCCTGTCCGATACATCGAGACGCGCGAGTATGTCTTCAAACGAATCGACAAGATCGGGGCGAA
>CAZPHK010000189.1:0-5482 GCA_964586015.1 uncultured Acidobacteriota bacterium
ACACATTATTTATTCTTTGCGAGGTCCTTGATCAGCTTGTAGCGCACGCCGTCGGCCAGGGCCAGGTAGCTGGCTTCCAGGATGTTTTCAGACACGCCGACGGTAGTCCAGCTATCCTCTCCATCCGTCTGCTGGATATGGACCCGCACCTTGGCCCCCGTGCCCTCCGTTCCTTCCAGTACCCGGACTTTGTAATCGATAAGCCTTACGAGATGCAGCGATTCGTAAAACTGTTTGAGCGCGCCGTGCAGCGCCCTGTCCAGGGCGTGGACCGGCCCGTCCCCTTCCGCCACCGTGTGAACGGTGCGATCTCCCAGGCGGATTTTAACCGTGGCTTCCGAAGTAAACTCGCCGGTGCGGTGCATGTCGGTGATGACGCGGAAATTGTCGATGACGAAAAATTCTCTTTCGCCGTTCAGCACGGTTTCCATCAGAACCCGAACGGAGGCTTCGGCGGCCTCGAACTCGTATCCCTGGTTTTCCAGTTTCTTGATCCGGTTCACCGCCACCTTCATTTTTTCTTCATCCCGGGAGATGTCCATGTTCATTTCCCGGGCCTTGAAAATCAGGTTGCTTTTGCCGGACAGCTCCGATACCAGGACGCGTCTTTCGTTGCCGACATTTTCCGGCGCTGTGTGCTCGTATGTGGACGCGTTCTTGATGACGGCGCTGACATGAACGCCCCCTTTGTGCGCGAAAGCGCTTCTGCCGACAAAAGGCAGGTCTTTGCGGTGCGGCAGGTTGGCGATCTGGCTCACGAAGCGGGAAGTGTTGGTCAGCAGCTTCAGCTTTTCGGAACCGACGGTTTCGTATCCCAGCTTGAGTTCCAGGTTCGGAATGATCGAGCACAGACTGGCGTTGCCGCAGCGTTCCCCGTAGCCGTTCATGGTGCCCTGGACGTGGACGATGCCGGACTGCACGGCGGCCAGAGTGTTGGCGACCGCCAGTTCCGAGTCGTTGTGGCAGTGGATGCCAAGTGGAAGCTTTATGACCGCCTTGACCTTGCCGATCGCTTCCTGAAGCCTGGACGGCAGGCCGCCTCCGTTCGTATCGCAGAGGCAGATAAGGTCCGCTCCGCCCTCTTCGGCCGACTTCAGGGTCTGCAGGGCATAGTCCGGGTTGGCCGCGAAGCCGTCGAAGAAATGTTCGGCGTCGTAGACGACCTCTTTCCCCCTGGACTTGAGATAGGCTACCGATGTGCGGATGATCTCAAGATTGCTTTCGAGCGGGATGCGCAAAGCCGCCTCAACGTGGAAGTCCCACGATTTGCCGAAAATGGTCACCACCGGGGTTTCGGCTTCAATCAGCGCCTTGAGGTTGGGATCTTCTTCGGGCTTGTTCTTGGCGTGGGCCGTGCTGCCGAAAGCCGCGATTTTCGCATTTTGCCATGTTTCTTTTGCGGCGCGGCTGAAGAACTCGAGGTCCTTGTCGTTGGATCCCGGCCATCCGCCTTCGATGTAGTCGATCCCGAGGTCGTCCAGTTTATGGGCAACCCTGAGTTTGTCCTGAACGGAGAAAGATACGCTTTCTCCCTGCGTTCCGTCCCGTAGTGTCGTGTCGTAGGTCTGAATTTTCATGTGAGACTCCAATAAAAAAGCCCTCAACCGCCTGGCGGTGAGGGCTTGGTGCATGCACCAGTGCAAGCCTTTACCCGCCGGGCGAAATCCCGGAAATGATAATAATGGCGATCTGTATAATAGAAATTTGAATTCTCTGCATCATGATAATTTTTACGCTCTCTGTAGGGGCGAAGCCGGAAGGTTCGCCCTTTTACAGGAACTAAATGTGCCATAGCCTCGATTATATTAAATTTAAAATTATATTGTGGCGTGGGGCTGTTTGCGGCGCCTTTTGGTTCGGAATACTTTTTTTTAAAAATGGGGGCGCTCCGCTGCCGCACTCCAAGGCCCTTTTTAAATAAAAGACTCCATGATTTCGGATATGACCTGGTCGAGATTGTCCGGGGATTCCGTCTTGATCCGCTGCATGATTTGATCCACACGGCTGCGGAGTTCGGGATTGTCCATGTCATCCTGGTTTCTATAAAAACCGGCGCGCCGGCCCAGACGGAAGTTTTCTCTTTCATTCTGGGGCAAAGACAGGTAGCGATCGATAACCGCCAGCATCTTTTCTTTCTCCTCGGGCAGTTTCCCATCGATGTCTTCCAGGAGATTGAGGATATGGTCGCTCGTGATGCGGCTGTGGATCCCGTTGAGGTTTTCGATCAGCAGCCTAAGTTCTTCGACGATCTCGTCGTCGGTCATCAGTTCCAGTTCGCCGCTGTCGACTTTCTTCTGCAGGGGCATGATGTCCAGGACCTTCAGGGTGCGGAGCCGGATGAAATCGGGATCGACGGCGTTGAGCACCCTGGCTGTTTCGACGGCGTGCTCTTTCCAGAATTTTCTCCCGCCCAGGCCGGGCATGATGTATTCCGAAAGGGAAATCCCCGCCGCTTTCACTTTCCGTCCGGCGTCGATGAGCTGCTCTGCCGTAACTCCCTTTTTTACGAGCTCCAGGATCGGATCGTATCCCGATTCGAGTCCCATGTGGATGCGCGAGAGGCCGGCGCGTTTCAGATCCTGGAGTTCCTCGAGTGATTTTCTCGACACCGTCCTGGCCCTGGAATAGGTGGTGATTCTTTCGACGGAAGGGAAGGACTCCTTCAGGTAGACGAGCATTTCGACCAGGTCCTTCGTTTTCAGAATCAGGTTGTCCGCATCCTGCAGGAACACGTTTTTGCCGCCGTTGTGGAGCCAGAGAAGGACGCTCCGGGTCCCTTCCGGGAACCGGTGCAGGTTTTTCAGTGAAACACGAATAATGTCGGGCGTGATCGCGCCGCCGTACCCCTGGCTCCAGGAGTCGGTTTTTAACTCCGAAACAATGCTTTTGATATTGTCGATGTCCTGTTTGACTTCTTCGACGGTTCGAAGGCTCAGCTTGTTGCCTTTATAGATGTGGCAGAATTCGCAGTGGTTCCAGGAACAATTCCGGGTCACCCGCAGCAGCAGGCTTTGCGCTTCACTCGGCGGCCGAATGGGCCCCTGTTCAATTCCGGACATAAATATTTATTCCTTCCTTCAGATACTTTTCTTAACGATTTTAGCATAGATGAAGGATATCGGTAGGAGCGCGCCGCAGCTAATTCGGTGTCAGGCTGGATTGGCACCAATTAATGCAGGGATTTATTGGAAAACTGCAGCACTCTATCAATGCAAATCTTCAGAAACCCTTTAAGGGCAAACAGATATAATTAGTGCCAATCCAGCCTGACACCAAATTATTTAAGGCTAAACGGCGCTCAACAGTCTTTCTTCTATGTATCCATTCCGGATCAGGTAGTCGAGGAGTTTCTGTATGCACTCATCCACAGAATATTTGGCTGTGTCTATTGTGATTTCTGCTTTTTCCGGTTCTTCGTAGGGCGCGGATATTCCGGTGAATTCTTTGATGGCTCCGGATCGAGCTTTTTTATACATGCCTTTCGGATCACGACGCTCACATTCCTCCAGGTCGCACTTGACGAAGACTTCAAGAAATTCATCCTCCCGCACCAAAACGCGTGCCTGGCGCCTGTCTTCCCGATAGGGGCTGATGAAAGCTGTGATGGCAATCATCCCGGCGTCGACAAAAAGCTTCGCCACTTCGCCGATTCTCCGGATATTCTCCTGTCTGGCCTCAGGGGAAAATCCCAAATCTTTATTCAGCCCGTGGCGGATGTTGTCGCCGTCCAGCACATAGCCATGGATGTGCATGGTGTGGAGTTTTTCGTTTAAAGCATTGGCAAGAGTGGATTTCCCGGCAGCGGACAGGCCCGTAAACCAGATGACGCAACTTTTATATTTGTTCAATTCCCTTCTGTCGTCGATGGATACGGAAGATTGATGCCAATATAAGTTGTTGTTTTTTTCAGCCATGGGTAAATCCCTTCTTGTGGGTGTGTGCTGTCAAATCAATGTTGTTCAAAGATGCCTTTTCAATGAACCAGCCATACTATCGACAAAAATATAAAATAAATTAATAGATTACGCGATTCAATGATTAATAGTAATACTTTTAACTTCATTCATAAGAAATTGAGGACGGCTGTAGGGTGCAATATGGAAAATGGATATGGCATGGATTTTTACACCTCAAAATATTCCCTGTACCATTTTACGAAACGGTCTACTCCCTCTTCTATGCCGACGCTGGGGGCATATCCCCGGTCTTTGACGAGGTCGTCGACATTGGCCCAGGTTGCCGGGACGTCTCCATCCTGCATGGGAAGGAAGTTCTTGACCGCTTTTTTGCCGAGTGATTTTTCGATGGCCTCGATGAAATCCATCAGGTTTACGGGGGAATTGTTACCGATATTGTAGAGCCGGTAGGGAGCGCGGGATCTGGACGGATCGGGTTTTTTCCCGCTCCAGGAGGGATCCCCTTCAGGGGGATGATCCACAACCTTGACGACGCCGGTAACGATATCGTCTATGTAGGTAAAATCCCTCTTCATTTCGCCGTTGTTGAAGACATCGATCGGTTTGTTTTCGAGCATGGCTTTTGTGAACAAAAAAAGCGCCATATCCGGCCGGCCCCAGGGGCCGTAGACGGTGAAAAAGCGCAGGCCGGTTGTCGGTATGCCGTACAGATGACTGTAGGTGTGTGCCGTCAGCTCGTTCGATTTCTTTGTGGCGGCGTATAGAGAGATCGGATGATCGACATTGTCGTGGGTTGAAAAAGGGTAGTTTTCATTCAGACCGTAAACCGAACTGGAAGAGGCATATACGAGGTGCCCCACTTTATTGTGCCTGCAGGCTTCGAGGATGTTCTGAAAGCCGATGATGTTGGCCTCGATATAGGCGTAGGGATTCGTGATGGAATAGCGCACCCCGGCCTGTGCGGCAAGGTGTATGACCGCCTCGAACTTCTCTTTTGCAATCAGGTCCTCAACGGCAGGCCGGTTTTCAAGATATATTCTTATGAATCGATATCCGGGGAATTTACTGCTCCGGGCGACCGTGCACGATTCCGCATCTTTTTTGGCGATGCCGGCCTTCTCCAGCCTGCCGTACTTGATATGGACGTCGTAATAATCGTTGATGCTGTCCAGGCCGACGACTTCGTCGCCTCTTTCCAGCAGCCTCAGCGCCGTATGCGATCCGATAAAGCCGGCTGTTCCCGTTACCAGGACTTTCATGCCGTATGCCTCCATTTGGAGTGCGGCACCTTGGTGCCGCCTTCGTTATATCGATGCCTAATCAAGGCGGGAGCAAGCTCCCGCACCAAATTACTTAAACTCCAGTTGAATTTGCACAATTTCCGGACGGTTCCCTATCCGCACGGGAGGGCCCCAGGTTCCCACGCCGTTTGATACATAATAATGGGTGTCCCCTTTTTTCATATAGCCCCAGGGAAGCTCGTAAACGGATCGAACAATATAGCTTATAGGCCACAGCTGCCCGTAATGGGTATGCCCCGAAAGCTGCAGATCCACCCCGTTGGC
>CAZPHK010000189.1:5582-9089 GCA_964586015.1 uncultured Acidobacteriota bacterium
CCCGCTTTTTTGTTGACCGCAAGATTCAATGCAGTCACCCGCGGATGGATGGAATTAATGTACCCGGCCAGAAGAAGCAATCCGACAAGCCCTGAAACTCCACAGAAAACAACACGTTTTGCCAGGGGGTAATTTTGAGTTATTATCGCTGGGAAAAACGATACAAAGTGGTTCAATAGTCTAAGAATATCGATCAAAAAGACTGCAATGAGGAAATAAAGAAGGGCGGCAATCCAGAATGACCCCACCCAGACCAGGATGTCGGTCAGGAAGGAAGAGTGGTATCTTTCAAGAATCAGTCCCACAAAAAAGGAAGCTGCTACGGTCCAGAAGAGAATGATATAGATGATTCTGAAGAGGGAATCCCGGGGTATGGCCTGCAGTCCCCGGATGAAGACGTAAGAGCTGGTGCCGCCAAAAATTGCCAGGAAGACTGCTAAAAAGGTCATAAACTGGATCATCGGATTTTTTCGGAGTGCGCAAGCTTGCTTGCGCTTTTTTGTCGTCTTACACAATCCTAACGAAGGCGCAATGCAAGCGTGCAAGCTACGCTTGCGGGCGCACTCCAAGGAGTTCGTCGAGAAATCCTCTCTGAATTAGTAATCACGGCAATTTTACGATTACAACTATTTAGAAATCAAGATTTTACACACATTTCCAGGAACTGCTCCCCGACAAAATCCGGCACATCCACAGTACCGAGCAGAATCGGTTTCTGATGGCAGTCGCTGCCGCCGGTCAACATGAGATTATTTTCACGGCAGAATTCAACATAATGAGCCGTCGTCGCTCCGTCCATTCGGGAGTGCCAGCATTCGATGCCGTCGATATAGTCCAGCATTTCCTTTCGGATGATGGCGCTCTGCTCATCCAGATTCAATGTGATTGTTGCCAGGGACGTGCCGTTGGGATCGCTCGGATGAGCCAGCGACAGCTTCCCGCCGGCTTCCCTGATAAGGCGGGAAGCTTCTTCCAGCCGAAGCGGATATCTGGGGACGTTGCAGGCGACAAGATACCGGTCAAACGCTTCCTGGCGGTCGGAGACAATGTTTTTTCCGACCAGGTAATCGGCAATATGGGGCCGGCTCAAAACGCCTTCAATGCCTTCCTGCATTTGCGCCAGGTCGTCTTCCGTTAGTAGCGGAATGTTATCTTTCTCCAGAGCTAAGTTCAGCTTTTCCAGGACTTTCAGTGCCCGTTCTTCGTCATATTTCTTCATCGTTCCCAGCTTTTCGTTCAGGGCCGCATTCCCGTAATCATATCCGTATCCCAGGAAGTCGAGAGACACCTCCTTACCGCCATAAGGGAAGGATACGTTCAGCTCCACGCCGGTTACATAGCGAATATTGTGTTCGGCCGCAAGCCTGACTGCCTCTCCCTGGTGATGAACCGCGCCGTGATCGGTAACGGACATCAGCTCGATTTCGCGTTTCGAGGCTTCGTTAAATAATTCCTCAAGAGTCATCGCCCCGTCGGATCCGGTCGAGGTGTGCATGTGCAGGTCAATCTTCATAGTTGTATTTGGAGTGCGGCAGCTTGCTGCCGCCTTCGTTACATCGATGCCAGATCAAGGCTGCAGCTTGCTGCAGCACTCCAAGGAAGCCGCCGTCTGACAGCCAATTTCACTGTAAAAAGTGAGTTACAGTTGTTCAATCCGGTGCCCGCCGGGGGTTGAGTTTTCTTCCGCCTTTTATTAAATGTTGAAATACTATAACTTAAAAGCTTTACTTGGATATGTGCAAGATCCATGTCCGACGGAATTGACCATAATACCAAAGAAACTCCAGGTCAAAGGGAATGATCTCAGAAAAAAGACTGATTTTCATGGGGATAATATGCCGACAGGCATTTCATTGAAACCGCCCTCATTCCAATCGTTGTTGCAGCAGGTTGTTGTTTCATTAATGTCACATATTTACACTGCCGTAATTTGCACGATGCGATTAAACGCTCCCTGTTGCCCTTATCGGGATAATCCGATAATCAGCTACTGTAGAAGGGCTGAATAATGTCGGAAATTCTTACAATGAGGGGACGCACCGGACTAAATAACATAAACCTATAATGATGAATTGTTTACTCCCGGTATATTATTAACTTGGGAAATTGTCATGTGTCGGTATTCTTTACGCTATTTCTGTAATGTTTATGACTTTAGCATTTTATAATTTACGGATTGAAATTAATTTCTCTTGTGATTTCAATGATTTATGGCTTCCAGAATGTAGGTTTGCGCTATATGGTTTAATAATTGCTTGATATTAGGTGTATTTGAGTTTTATAGTTTATATATGATGTAAATCTTTAAGCCATTGTATAATAAGGAATTACGAACCATGAAGAGAGTATTACAACTGATTTCAATTGCAATTATATCTGCAATTATTGTATCCACTTCCGCCTATGCCATTCCCATTCTCCAGCTCTACGCAGAAGGTGCTACCTATGACTATGATACAGAATCTTGGGTGTTGACTCCTGAAGGTTCTTCGAGCGGCGAGCCATTTATTATTTGGGCGATTGGGAATGTGGATGGACCGGGAGGAGCGGGCGATATTTCCAACGTTAAGCTTGCCGTTGCATACGACAAATCTTTTTCACCGGAGATTTCGATTACTTCCACAACGGCTAGTCCGGAATTCGGATTCGCTGATCCCAGTACACCGGCTGATCCCGTGTGGTTGAGAACAGTAACGGACGGATCTGTCCCCCAGCTCTCTAGCGGGAAGGATCTCCCATCACACGGAGAATATGGAGAGGATACCTATTGGCAAGAATATTATCTTGGAGATTTCACACTGACGGATTCACCGACAGCTGATTTCATAGGCTCCTTTCCTACGGAGATATTTCCTGAAACAGGCCAAATTAATGCATATAGCGTAAGTGTCACCGGATTACACGGCGGTATCCTTCATTTCGACCTTTACGATAGTGTAAAGTCTGGTACAAAAGCAACATTCTCTCCCTTCTCCCACGATGCCGTTGGCGCATCAATTGTCCCGGAACCAACGTCATTATTGCTCCTTGGCACAGGCCTTGGAGTACTGGGATTGATCGGTTCTCGTAAAAAAAAGAAATAGCAGTCTTTGTCTACAGTTTTTTGTTCTTAAAGTAAAGGCCGCCTTTCGGGGCGGCTTTTACTTTAATGTTCCCCGCAATTTCTGGACCTCTTCCGACTTTTCCAACTCCGGATCTATTTCCAGGGCGCGCTCCAGGGCTATCTCCGCCTGGAGGGTGTTGCCGATAACCGCGCTGACAATAGCGAAATGAAGGTGGATCTGCGCGTTCTGGACGTTGGAGCGGGCGGCTTCCTCCAGGTATTCGGCGGCTTTATCGTCCTGTCCTGCAAGGTGATAGATCCAGCCCAGGGTGTCGGCCAGGTTGGGGTTCTTATTGGAAAGTGTATAGGCTTTTTCAGCCAGCGGGAGCGCTTCTTCGATGGAATTTTTATGCACGGCAAGGGCATGAGCCAGATTGTTCAATACAACGGGGTTGTCCGGAGTA
>CAZPHK010000190.1:0-9042 GCA_964586015.1 uncultured Acidobacteriota bacterium
CTTGACATCCACGGGAGTGCTGACGGATCTTTGAAACGATGATCGAAACTATAAGAAAAATAGTAAACGACAGCCTTGATCTTAAAAAATCTTTCTTCGCGATGAATGAGGAGCGCATCGCGGTAATTGCACAGGTTCTGTGCGCGGCTTTGGACAGCGGCCATAAGATACTTCTTTTCGGCAACGGAGGAAGCGCGGCGGACGCACAGCATATTGCATGCGAATGGATCGGGCGGTTCCATCGTGAACGGCGGCCCCTGCCGGCCATCGCCCTGACGACGGATTCCTCGGCCCTGACGTCGATAGCAAACGATTACGGATTCGATCAGGTATTCGCCCGGCAGCTGCGGGCTTTGGGGGGAAAGGGGGATGTCGCCGTCGCCATTTCCACCAGCGGCAATTCCGCCAACGTTCTCGAAGCCGTCAGGGAGGCCAATGAAGCCGGGATGCTTACCGTCGGTCTGACGGGCGGAGACGGCGGGAGACTGGCCTCGGAAGTGAAGTACAACCTGAATGTACCGCATGCTTCGACGCCGAGGATCCAGGAAATTCATATCATGATCGGCCATATCCTGTGCTCACTGGTGGATGAACATATGAAAGGATTGCAATAATCCATGTCGAAATACCGGGTGCAGCCGTATGATCTCAACGCCGTCAGCACCTACCCGCTGAAAGAGCGAAGCAGCAGGGTATCCGTGGACAACTTCTGCCGTCCGCATGAAAAGGGGGGCGGCGTTTCCGAGTTCCTTGGAAAGCTCCCGGATATCCTGGGCGCTCAAAACCTCAAACAACTGGTGCATGCGATCGTGAATGCCCGAAGCAACGGCAAGGCGATTATATGGGGCATCGGCGGGCATGTTATCAAAACGGGGCTTTCTCCGATTCTGATCGATCTGATGGATCGCGGTTTGATATCGGCTCTGGCAATGAACGGGTCCTGCCTCATACACGACTTCGAAATCGCAATTGCAGGATCGACCAGTGAGGATGTGGCTGAACAGTTGCAGACCGGTGCTTTCGGCATGGCCGAGGAAACAGGAAAGGGAATAAACCTGGCTATAAGGGAAGGCGTTGCGGACGGTCTCGGAATCGGGGAATCCATGGGACGCTTTCTGGAGGAGCAAAAACCCGATTTCAGCCGCTACAGCCTGTTTTTACAGGCGTACCTGCGCAATATCCCCGTCACCGTGCATGTGACGATCGGGGCTGATATCGTTCACAATCATCCCGATGTTTTACCGTCGGCAATCGGTGAGGGCTCCCACCGTGATTTCAGGCTTCTCGCGAGGCTGATGTCGGAATTGAACGGAGGCGGCGTCTACCTGAATTGCGGTTCCGCGGTCACGCTGCCGGAGGTTTTTCTGAAATGCGTGGCGCTTCTGCGAAACAGCGGCCGGCAGTTGAGTAATTTTACAACCGCGAACCTGGATTTTATTCAGCATTACAGGCCTATGGAAAATGTAATCAAACGACCCGTGCAAAACGGAGGCCGGGGGATCGCCCTTACAGGACATCACGAGATCCTCATCCCGCTGCTGGCGGCGTGGCTTGTGGAGCTGTCCCCGGATATCGGTATCGAATAAAACCGTTCACCGTTCAGGGTTCAAGGTTCAGCGTTCTCCGTTATCGTTCCCCGTTCGTAATTCGTATTAATTATATTTACTTTACTTGACACTGATGTGTCGGGGAGATTATCCCCATTAACAACACACGTTTTTAACCCTGAACCCTGAACCCTGAACGGTGAACGGCCTTATTCCTTTACGGACGGGGCATTGGTTTTGGCCCAAATGGAAGCGGATTTCATAAATTTCACGAAACGTTCGTCTTTGCGGATAGGATCGAATTCAGGATTCCTCTCGATTTTTTCTATATCGTAAAATCCTTTCATCAAAGCATTTTCCAGGGACTCGATTGCTTTGGGAGTATCGCCGGCGACGGCATATATGCGGGCCATGAAATAAAGCCGGTCCTTTTCCGGAATGCCTCCGCCATCGATTGCTATGCGGATGGAACTGTTCCCGGAGAAAATGTCGGGGTTCAGGGCCAGGCTTTTACGCCATTCCTGAAATGCTTTTTCGGACTTTTTCCTTTCCAGATAAACGGTCCCAAGGTTCAGATAAAATGAGGCCTCGTCCTTTTTCAGTTTTATTGCCTTTTTAAAATATTTTTCGGCTTTTTTAAGGTTTCCGGCGGCGAAATAGGCCGATCCAAGATTGTTGACGGAGTAAGGGTATTTTGAATTGAGCGCAATGGAGCGCTGGAGTATCGCTATGGCTTCGTCGTAGTAATCCAGTTGCAGATAGGCCATCCCGATTCGATTGCAGGTATATTCGCTGTTGGGATTTAATTCGAAGGCCATGAGGTATTTGATCAGGGCGGCGTAGTACTCCCCATCGGTATAAGCCGCATTCCCCTGCTGATTAAGACGGTTGGATTTAATGAGGGCTTCATCCGATACGGCAACCCGGGCAATTCTGGCGCTGCAGCCGGCAAGCGCGATAAAGGCAACAAGAAAGAAAATCACTGCCGGCGGAAATATCAGTCTGCGCCAGGGACCCGCAACAGTTCGGGAGGGAACAGCTCTTTCGCGTGTTTCCTTCATAATGTTAGAGTTTAAACCCGGATATGTTTCGGTTCAAGATTTGCAGGTGTAAGCGCAATACAGAATACAGTGAATCAAGGCGCCATTATGCGGTGAAGGTAGACAGTTTTATCTGAAACCTTAAGTTTCTCCGTATAATAAGGAAATCGACTGGGACGAAATACTGGACGCTGATGTGAAGCTGGCCGGCGAAGCGCTCTAATTTGATATTATTTTTGGCATTTTCATGCGTCAGGTTGATATGGTTCTTTTGGGCCAGCTCCACGACCTCTATGATTATCTGTTGGTCGGGAGTGTAGCGTGCGCCCGAACGGCTTACCAGGGTTTTCAGATCTTCCTCGAATTGATAATTGGAATAATAAACCGGTCCAAGCTTGATCCCTACGAATATTATTGCCGCAAGCAGGACAATGGCTCCGATGCAGCCGAGAATACCTTTTCCTTCGGAATCCCGCAGAGTGTCGAAACCGTTTGATTTCATGTTGATCGTCTCCAAGGGGGATTATCTATTTTATCGACCATTCCTAAAGGTGGGTTTAATCTTAGTCAATAACAGAAAATCCGTCCAGTATGAAGTAATCGCCTGATTTTATTCGACTTTGAGAATCGCAAGAAATGCTTCCTGGGGAATTTCAACTTTCCCGAGGCGTTTCATTCGTTTTTTGCCTTCTTTTTGCTTTTCCAACAGCTTCCGTTTCCGGGTGATATCCCCCCCGTAGCATTTGGCGATGACGTTTTTTCGAATTGCGCGAACAACTTCACGGGATAGAATCTTGCTGCCGATGGCAGCCTGAATGACAACTTCAAACATCTGCCTTGGTATCAATTCCTTCATTTTCTTTGCAAGTGCCCGGCCTCGCACAATGGAAGAATCCTGGTGAATGATAAGGGAAAGAGCGTCTACAGGCTCGCCTCCAACCAGAATATCCAGGCGGACAAGACGGGATTCTTTGTATCCGGAAAAATGGTAATCCAGAGAAGCATAACCCCGGGAAGCCGATTTTAAGCGGTCATAAAAATCCAGAACAATCTCATTCAGGGGTAGTTCGTAGGTAATATGCACGCGGTTTTTGGCAACGTACTCGAAACCTCTCTGTACTCCGCGTTTTTCTTCGAGAAGCTTTAGGATGGGGCCCAGATATCCGTCATCGGTAAGGATCATGGCCGTAATCATGGGTTCTTCGAATTTTTCAATCTCCCCCGCTTCCGGCAGTTTGGACGGGTTGTGAATTTCGAAGGTTTCCCCCTTTTTGGTGGTAATGCGATAGCGCACTCCAGGGGCTGTGGTGATCAGGGAAAGATCGAATTCGCGTTCCAGCCGCTCCTGTACGATTTCCATATGCAGCAGCCCCAGGAAGCCGCAGCGGAATCCGAATCCGAGGGCGCCGGAAGTATCCGGTTCATAGAAAAAGGCGGAATCGTTCAGCCGGAGCTTGGAGAGCGCTTCGCGAAGGGCTTCGTAATCCGCATTATCGGTCGGGTAAAGGCCCGCAAACACCATCGGTTTGATTTCCTGGAATCCGGGGAGGGGCTCCGGCGTCGGCCGGGCGTCTTCCGTTATGGTGTCGCCGATTTTACTGTCAGCCACACGCTTGATGCCTGCGATTACGAATCCTACCTCTCCGACTGTGAGGGATTCAACGTCCTGGAACTTCGGAGTGATAACTCCCACCTGTTCTATCGTAAACGTAAGGCCTGTGTTGACCATCCTTATTTTAATGCCTTTTCGAAGTGTCCCGTCAACGACACGGACCAGAACAACTACGCCGCGATAGGAATCGAACCAGGAGTCGAAGATCAGGGCCTTGAGAGGCCGGCTGTAATCTCCCGCGGGGGGAGGCAGCCTGTGGACTATGGCTTCGAGTATCTCCCCGGTTCCTTTTCCTTCTTTGGCGCTGGCCAGGATTGCGTCGGAGGCGTCCAGGCCGATAATGTTTTCAATCTGGTCTTTAATGCGCGGAATGTCCGCGCTGGGCAGATCGATTTTATTGATTACCGGAACGACTTCGAGATTATGATCCAGTGCAAGGTACGTGTTTGCAAGCGTTTGAGCTTCAACGCCCTGGGAGGCGTCGACGACCAGAAGCGCGCCCTCGCAGGCGGCCAGGCTCCGGGAAACTTCGTAGGAGAAATCGACATGGCCGGGAGTATCGATAAGGTTCAGTATGTAATCCTCGCCATTTTCGGCGCGGTAATTGAGCCTTACGGAATGCGCTTTTATGGTGATGCCGCGTTCCCGTTCCAGGTCCATGGCGTCCAGCACCTGCGCTGCCATCTCCCGCTGCGTAAGGGCGCCGGTACGTTCCAGCAGGCGATCCGCAATCGTCGATTTGCCGTGATCGATGTGGGCGATGATGGAAAAATTTCTAATATGACTTTTGTCGCTCAAAGCGTCTAATCTCCAATCAAGCTAATAAATATACCTTGAAGAGAATCACTCTCAAACCGTCAATTATCATTTGTCTGTAGGGGCGAACCTTCCGGCTTCGCTCTTGCCAAAGCTTCGGCAAGAGCTACGCCGGACAAGTGTGTTCGCCCTGGTATCGTTGCAGCCGGCAATAGCTTGACGGTCAAATATGAAATCTGGAGAGAAGTACCGGCAGAAGGTATAATCTGGCTTTTTATGTAAAATCCATTAATTGCTGGATTAGCAGGAGTGCGACAAGAAGGGCGAACACAAGGTTCGCCCTGCAAAATAGGCAAGGAACCTGAATAACACAGAATTGCTGGATTAGCAGGAGTGCGACAAGAAGGGCGAACACAAGGTTCGCCCCTACACATTTTTAAATGTCCAAAAAACCAGATTCCGAAAATGACCGGACATATTCAAACATCTCTTACGGGAGAGACCTGATCAACTCTTCCGAATTCCGGATTCGGACACCGTTCGAACCGGGCGGGAACCAGGCTGAAGCCATAGATCAGCTTGTGCGGGGAGTGGGGGACGGGCAGAAACACCAGGTGCTTCTGGGCGTGACGGGTTCGGGCAAGACGTTTACCATGGCCAAAGCGATCGAAGCATTGCAGCGGCCCACGCTTGTTCTCGCCCACAACAAGACTCTGGCGGCACAGCTTTACAGGGAATTCAAAACGTTCTTTCCGGAAAATGCCGTGGAGTATTTTGTTTCCTACTACGACTACTATCAGCCTGAAGCGTATATTGCGGCCACCGACACCTACATAGAAAAGGATGCACTGGTCAACGACGAAATAGACCGGTTGCGGCATTCCGCAACACGCTCGCTTTTCGAACGCCGGGATTGCGTCATCGTTGCAAGCGTTTCCTGTATTTACGGACTCGGTTCCCCGGAGGCCTATTACGGCATGCTTCTTTTCCTGGAAAAAGGACAGCAGATCGCGCGGGATGATATCCTGCGGCGCCTTGTGGAAATGCAGTATTCACGGGAGGATTTCGGTCTGGAACGCGGATTTTTCCGGGTTCGTGGAGATGTCGTGGAAGTGTTTCCGACATACGAGGACCATGCAGTCCGAATCGATCTTTTCGGTGATGAAATCGATTCCATCGCCCAGATCGATCCTGTAACGGGCCGAACGCTCAAAAAGCACGACCGTATTCCCATATACCCGAAATCCCATTATGTGCAGCCGCGGGAACAGATGCAGATAGCGATGAATAATATACGGGAGGAGCTCGAAGGGTGGCGGTCCCACCTGGAGCGGGAAAACAAAAATCTGGAAGCGGCGCGGCTGCATCAGCGCACGATGTTCGATCTGGAAATGATGAAAGAATTGGGATACTGCCGGGGAATTGAAAACTATTCCCGGCATCTGACGGGAAGGCGTCCCGGGGAGCCACCGCCGACACTGCTGGACTACCTGCCGCGGGACTGGCTCCTTTTCGTGGATGAAAGCCACGCCACAATTCCTCAGGTGCGGGGCATGTATTTCGGGGACCGGTCCCGGAAGGAGAATTTAGTGAAATACGGATTCCGGCTTCCTTCCGCCCTGGATAACCGTCCGCTCAATTTCGACGAGTTCGAAAGCCGGATAAACCAGGTCATTTATGTTTCCGCCACACCGGGGCCTTACGAGCTGACCAGGTCCGGGGGCGTTGTGGTGGAACAGCTGGTCCGGCCCACCGGTCTTACGGATCCTGTTGTCGAAGTACGGCCCGTATCGGGGCAGGTAGACGACCTGATGGAAGAGATCCGAAGCCGCGCGGAGCGGGAAGAACGGGTTCTGGTAACGACGCTGACAAAGCGGATGGCCGAGGATCTCGCGGAATACTATACGGAACTGGGTATGCGGGTCCGCTATCTGCATTCCGAAGTGGACACGCTGGACCGTATCAAAATCCTGCGGTCCCTGCGGGCGGGGGAATTTGACGCACTGATCGGCATTAACCTGCTGCGTGAGGGGCTGGATCTTCCCGAGGTGTCGCTCGTGGCGATCCTTGACGCCGACAAGGAAGGATTTCTTCGCTCCACTACCTCCATGATACAGACCATGGGGCGCGCCGCGCGGCACATCAACGGCAAGGCTATCCTGTATGCCGATGTTATGACGGGCTCCATGAAGGCGGCTATCGAAGAAACGAATCGACGCCGTCTCGTGCAGCAGAGCTATAACGATGAGAACGGCATTACGCCGCAATCCATTATCAAACCCCTGGATCCCGAGCTGGTTCGTTTCTTCGAAGGGGATTACTACGAAATACCTGTTATAGAGGAAGAAGCCGCCGGTTATACTTCCGCCGAGGATCTGGAGACGGAGATTGAACGGCTGGAAAAGGAAATGAGGAACGCGGCAAAAGAGTTTGAGTTTGAAAAAGCGGCCGTTCTTCGCGACCGGGTGCTAAAACTTAAAAAAACCGCTCTGGAGTGCATGGGCGCCTCGGACGCGGAATATGAGAGTGAGTGAATATGATCGAAACCGTACGCCGTTCGGATTCCGTAGCCGGAACGGTCCATCTGCCGGGCGACAAATCCATTTCCCACCGCTATGCCATGCTGGCCGCCATTTCTGAAGAGACATCGGTCCTCGAACATTTCGCTTCCAGCAGGGACTGCCACAGCACTCTGGGCTGTCTGCAATCCCTCGGAGTGGAACTGAGCGAATCGGGTGACACGGTGACGATCGCCGGACGCGGGCTCCGGGGGCTGCGGGCTCCCGACGATGTTCTGGATGCCGGCAATTCCGGGACGACGATGCGGCTGCTTTCGGGAATTCTCGCCGGTCATTCTTTTAAATCCTCCATCTCGGGCGATGCTTCACTCTCGAACAGGCCGATGGGACGAATCATTCGTCCGCTGAGGCGGATGGGCGCCTCCATCGAATCCCGGGAAAAGGATCGACCTCCTTTAAAAATCATGGGCGGATCCCTGAAGGGAATCCGGTATGTACTTCCGGTTGCCAGCGCACAGGTGAAGTCGTGCGTTCTTCTGGCGGGTTTGTATGCAAAAGGCCACACGGCTGTAGAAGCGAGTGTGCCGACGCGCGACCATACGGAACTTGCATTGAAGGAATTCGGCGCCGAAGTCCGGTTTGACGGGGATTGGATTGAAGTCGATCCGGATCCGAAGTTGCGGGCACGAAATTTTTCGATCCCGGGCGATTTGTCCGGGGCGGCTTTTTTCCTTGCCGCGGCCGCCCTTGCCCCGAATGCGGATCTTTACCTCCCGGGCGTAGGCCTGAACCGCAGACGTCGCGAGTTGCTGGACTATCTTCTGGACGCGGGTCTGAAACTGGAGATCGAAAATGAAACAGAGGAGGCAGGGGAGCCCAGGGGAAATCTGAGGATACGATACAGCCCGGAGCTTGTCGAAGGGAAACTGCCCCCGATCGGAGGGAACCGGGTTGCCGCATTGATTGACGAAATTCCCGTCCTTTCCGTTCTGGGATCCCGGACGGCGGGCGGTGTTGAAATATCCGGTGCCGGCGAACTTCGCATCAAGGAGAGCGACAGGATTTCAGCTATCGCTGAAAACCTGCGTTCCATGGGTGTAGCGGTGGAAGAAAAGCAGGACGGTCTCAATATTCCCGGCGGGCAGCGTTTGCGAGGGGGGGATATTTATACCCGGGGGGATCATCGTATTGCCATGGCGTTTGCAGTGGCCGGTCTGTCCGCGGAAGGGGAAACGCGCATCCACGACGCGGAATGCGCCGACGTAAGTTTTCCGGGGTTTTGGGATGCCTTACGTTCCGTAATTAAAGATTAAAGATTGCAGATTGAAGATTAAAAACACTTTGTTTGGATCAGCTAAGATGACGGGTTTTATTGGAATGGGATTGGGGCCGGGAAAGCAAATTAATCCAACAATCAGCTGAAAAAAATCCCAAATAGCTGATTGCCGGCTTTTTTCATTTGTCTATTTAAGATTTCGACTGGTTTCGCTTAATAAGCGCATCGTACTCCCTGGCAGCCCGTGGTAAAAGTACAGCGGGCCGCGTTCCGAGCGCCGCAGGGGCAGATG
>CAZPHK010000191.1:0-9021 GCA_964586015.1 uncultured Acidobacteriota bacterium
CGGAGGTACGGTTTTCAAAAGATCGCCCTTGTACCGGTAGCCGGTACAGATCTTTATTTCATCCAGGACATCCAGAACATCGAGCTTGGTGATCACGAGGCTCCCGAGGTTGTTGATGCGCCTCGAATAGTTTACAACCACGGCATCGAACCATCCGCAACGCCGGGGCCTGCCGGTGGACGCACCATACTCCTGTCCCTGTTCACGGATCAGATCGCCCGTTTCATCCTGCAGTTCGGTCGGGAACGGCCCTTCCCCCACCCTGGTGGTGTAGGCTTTTGAAATTCCAACAACCCCGTCTATTCGCGTCGGCCCGACTCCGGTGCCGGTGCATGCGCCTCCCGCCGTGGCACAGGATGCCGTTACAAAGGGATAGGTCCCGTGGTCCACGTCCAGCATGGTTCCCTGTGCCCCTTCAAACAGGACGCTCTTCCCTCCATCCATGGCCCGGTTCATAAGATCCGCGACATCGACGACGTACTCCGCCAGCTCCCGGCCGAGTTCCAGCGTATTCTCATACAGAGCTTCCGTATCCAGTGATTCTTCAATTGAAGGAACCAGCGCCTTCTTCAGGCGAATGTTGTCCTGCAGCCGGCTCTTGAGTGTTTCAGGGTTGAACAGGTCGCAGACGCGGAGCCCTCGACGCCCCATCTTGTCCTCGTAGGCCGGGCCGATCCCACGGTTCGTCGTGCCGATACGGGCTTCCCCCCTGCGGTCCTCATCTCCCTTCTCGACTACTCTGTGGTAATCAAGGATCAGATGCGCCCGACTGCTTATGAAAAGCCTGTCCCTGCAGTCTATCCCGCCTTCACGGAGCTCCTCGATCTCCTTCTTGAGAGCCGAGGGATCGATTACCATGCCGTTGCCGATCACGCATACTTTGCCGGGATGCAGGATTCCGGACGGGATCAGGTGGAGGATATATTTCCGGCCGTCAATGATCACCGTATGGCCGGCATTATGCCCTCCCTGATAGCGCGCGATGACATCGAAATGAGGCGTGAAAAGATCCACGATCTTTCCCTTGCCTTCGTCGCCCCACTGGGATCCAACAATAATTATATTTGCCATGAGAAAAAGGTTCCCGCTTCAGTGTTCGTGATGGATCTCTGGTCTGCTGCCCGCAACTCGGCCGATCGAACAATCCGTACAGGTTCTATAACGAATCAGGATAATCCAGGAATTCTACGGGACCGCGCAACAAATTACAGGTGGTTGTCGATCATTTTGGAGATGGTCCCTTTTGTGGTATTTCCGACGATCTGTTCTTTAACAACGCCGTCTTTGAAAAGCAACAGGGTTGGAATCCCTCGAATATTGTATTTGCTGGCTGTCGCTGAATTTGAATCCACGTCTAATTTAAATACTTTTGCTTTGCCCTCATATTCCTCTGCGATAGATTCCACGACCGGAGCCACCATCCGGCACGGAGCGCACCATGCTGCCCAAAAATCCACCAAAACCGGTTCTTTGGCGTTTAATACCTCTGCATCAAAATTCTGATCCCCGACCTCTGCAACCTTTCCGCTCATCTTTTAAATTCTCCTATATTGAAGGCAAATAATTGCTCCGCTAAAATGAATAGTCATTATGAAAGTGTACTCCTCTCTTGTCAAGCCCTATAGATCGAGCCATAAAAAGCGTTTGGGCCAGCATTTTCTAAGAGATACGGGCGTAATCGAGCGTATGGTCCGGTGGATGAAACCGCATCCGGAGGACACTTTCCTGGAGATCGGAGCCGGAGACGGAGCCCTGTCATCACACCTTGCGCCCATGGTCGCCCGCCTTATCGCGATCGAATTCGATAGAGACTGCATTACCCGGCTTGAACACGAACTGGCGCCTTTTGAGTCCGCTACGGTGATTCAGGAGGATATTCTGCATCTGGACCTTGTTCAGGTGATTCCCCCGCTGCTCCAGACCGGCTCTGATTTAAGAATTGCAGGCAATCTTCCCTACAACATTGCGACCGCGATTATCGAAAAATTCCTGCACTGCAGCCTTCCGGTCGTGGATATGAGCTTTATGGTTCAGATGGAAGTCGCGCAAAGAATCGCGGCCGAACCGGGAACCCGCCAATACGGATACCTGTCCGTTCATTGCCGGCATCACTGCGATGTGCGTCTGGGCTTTAAGATCAATCCTTCCTGTTTTGTCCCGCGCCCTAAGGTCACCTCAGCCGTAATATCCCTGTACCCGAAACAGGTCCCGCGGGATCCCGTTTTCGAATCCGATTTTGAAACGCTCTGCAAGGCCGCTTTCGGGCACCGGCGCAAGACCCTGGCAAATTCCCTCGGGAAAAATCCCCTGTTCGGGCCGGTTCTGGACAGCCTCCTGCGTTATGCGGGAATCAACGGAACCCGCCGTGCGGAAGATCTCTCCGTAGCCGAGTTCGAGACCCTGGCCCGCGTCTACAACAAAACCAAACGCTCCAAAACCTGAAAACATGTAAACCTGCCAACGTATTTATCCGGTTGCCGACTGTTTTTTTATTCTCGTATTACACAGAGTTACGGACTACGATATACTGCACCATTTCAGTTAAGGATAAACAGATCGTGACAGAGCAAACCTTGAAAATCGTCCCGCTGGGAGGCCTGGGGGAGTTCGGGATGAACTCCATGGCGGTATGCTACGACCAGGATATTATCGTCATCGACGCCGGGCTGCTGTTTCCCAGGGACGACCTTCTGGGCGTGGATCTCGTCGTCCCGGATTTCGGTTTTCTGATCGAAAATAAAGAAAAGGTGCGTGCGATTGTTCTGACGCATGCACATGAGGACCATATCGGCGCTCTTCCCTACCTTCTCAAGGATGTCAAAGCGCCGGTATACGGAACCCCCCTGACCCTGGGATTTGCCAAAGGACGACTGGCCGAACACGGAGTTCTGGACCAGACCGAGCTTATCAGCGTCCAACCGCGGGAAGTCCTGGAAATAGGAAGCATTAAAATTGAATTTCTAAGAATGACGCACAGTATTGCCGACTGTGTCGGCCTTGTGCTGATCACGCCGGTCGGCACTGTTATTCATTCGGGGGATTTCAAGCTGGATCAGTCTCCCCCGAACCGGAACATGACGGATTACGCCCGTATTTCCCATTTTGCCGAACAGGGAGTGCTGGCTCTACTGAGCGACAGCACCAACAGCGAACGCCCGGGATACACCCAATCGGAAAACCACGTCCGGCAGCATATCGAACAGATTTTCTATACCTGCACGGGCAAAATTATCGTCGCCTGTTTTGCTTCCAGCATTCACCGGATACAGATAATCCTGGAACTGGCAGGCAAATTCGGCAAACGGGTGGTCCCCATCGGCAGAAGCATGAAACAGAATATCGCCATTGCCTCCGACCTGGGATACCTGAACATTCCCGGGGGGGTGATGACCGACATTGCCGAGTCGCATTTCCTGGCCGAGAATGAACTGGTTATTCTGAGCACCGGCAGCCAGGGAGAGCCCATGGCTGCTCTGACACGCCTGGCTTTCGGCAAGCACAAGGATTTCGAAGTCCGGGAAAACGACGCCATTATAATAAGCGCGCGTGTGATTCCCGGGAACGAGAGCCGCGTTTCCCGCCTGATCAATCACTTCTGCCGGCGCGGCGCCCGGATTTACGACGAGAGCCAGTGGACCACGCACGTATCCGGACATGCCAGTCAGGAAGAACTGAAATTAATGCTGAACCTGACCCGGCCCCGGTTCTTTATTCCCGTTCACGGCGAATACCGTCAGCTCTATGCACACACGCTTCTAGCCCGTGAAGTCGGGATCCCACGGGACCGCATACTTCTGGCGGAAACCGGCGACATCATTGTCATGAGGCCCGATTCGGTGACCATAGAGGGGAAAGCCCCCGTCGGGAGGCGGTTTATCGATGAGGGGGGCGTTGCGGACCTTGATGAGTTTGTCGTCCGGGACCGCCAGCATTTATCCGAAGAGGGAGTCGTTCTCGCGGTGGCGGCGATCAATAAAGCTACGGGACGCATCGAAGGATCTCCCGAACTTGTCAGTCGCGGGCACGTACAGAAGGATGAAGGAGAATCTTTTCTGACGGAGGCCCGCCGGATTATAATCGACACGATTGAGGAATGTTCCAGTGAGGAGCGCGAGGACTCCGTGCTGCTTTCCGATGCGATCCGCGCGGAGCTGAAAAGATATTTCCGCAAACATACCGGAACACGGCCCATGATCGTTCCGGTGATTTTCGAAATTTAACCGCTGACGGCCGGCGGTCCGCCCGGGATGAATGCAGCCGGGAAAACAACGTTTTATTTATACAACGGCGGGTATCCTATGTCCGGCGAGCTGAATGCCAAAAAACATGAATTTATCGGAGTCATTCTGCTTTTGACCGCGGTGCTGCTACTGTTGTGTCTGGCCACCTACAATCCCGACGATCCCAGCTTCAATTCCCTTTCGAGTTCCACCACATTCGAAAATCAGATCGGGCGGTTCGGCGCATACGTCAGCGATTTCCTTTTACAGATTTTCGGCTATACGGCCTACCTGCTCCTTGCCCCGTTAGTGATCCTTGGAATCAAACTTATACGGGGACTGAATACCCAGACTCCCTATTTGAGAATAACCGGATTTGTGATTCTTCTTCTGTCCCTGTGCACCGCTTTACAGATGCTTCCCTTCGAATTTCACGAGAGGCATTTCAGGGCGGGAGGGGTCATCGGCGTGTTTGTGCTCGACCTGCTCCGGCCCAATCTGAACACAACCGGGACGATTATCGTCATACTGGGAGCGCTGATCATAGGGATCCTGGCGTCCAGTCCCCTTACGCTGGTAGGCATTCTTCAGAAAGTAGTCCGAAAACCCACGGCCGTCTCGCCCGGATTCCTGGATCGCATCCGGGAATGGATACACAAACGGCGGTCTTCAAAAACGGTCGTCAACATCAAACCTTCGCCTCCGCCCAAACCGCCGGAGCGGACTCCGCGCCCCGAGCCGATCAGAGTGAATCCGCCGGCTCCGCCGGAAATTAAAAAAAACCCGGCATCGTCGTACATACCGGGCCTGGAACCGAACCGTTCCTCCACGGCGCACACGGAGCGTCCACGTTCCCGTAAATTCAAGCTGCCCGACATCGACTACCTGAATCCGGCTGAAAACCCCTTTCCGGTCAACGAAAAAGACCTGATGGAACGCGCACGGCTCATATCTGAAAAGTGCTCCGAATTCGACGTGCATGGAAACATCACCCAGATCCATCCCGGCCCGGTTGTCACAACGTTCGAGTTCAAGCCGGATGCCGGAATTAAATATTCCCGCATCACGGGCCTGGTCGACGATCTTTGCCTCGGCATCAAGGCCGAATCCGCGCGCATCGACCGCATCCCGGGAAAGGCGACGGTCGGAATCGAAGTTCCGAACAAACATCGCGAAACCATCATGCTGCGCGAGCTGCTGGAATCGGACGCTTTCCGTAATTCAAAGTCGAGACTCACTCTCGCCCTGGGCAAGCAGATCAACGGGAATCCCATCGTTACCGACCTGACGCGGATGCCCCACCTTCTCATTGCCGGAGCCACGGGATCGGGCAAAAGCGTTGCGCTGAATTGCATGATCACCTCAATTCTTTACAAAGCGACTCCGGACGATGTCCGCTTAATCTTTATCGATCCCAAAAGGCTGGAGCTCGGGCTTTATGCCGACATCCCCCACCTGCTTACGCCGATCGTGACCGATGCCGCAGAAGCGGCTACGGCTCTGCGGTGGGCAACCAATGAAATGGAGACCCGCTACAAGAAGCTTGCCAAGCGTGGGGTTCGGAATATCGACCAGTACAACAATCTCTTCCGGTCAAGCGGCAATCAGTTATCCCTGCTCGACAATTTGGACGGGGAAGAACCCGAGCACCCCCTTTCCTACCTGGTGCTGGTCATCGATGAACTGGCCGACCTTATGATGGTGTCGTCCAAAGAGGTCGAAGAAGCGATTTCCAGGCTTGCCGCTATGGCCAGGGCCGTCGGAATCCACCTGATACTGGCTACCCAGCGTCCTTCCGTAGATGTAATCACCGGTATCATCAAGGCCAATTTCCCCTGCAGGATCGCTTTCAAGGTCGCCTCCAAAGTCGATTCCCGCACCATCATCGACTCCAACGGCGCCGAACAGCTCCTGGGAAACGGCGACATGCTGTTCATTCCGCCCGGCACCTCCCGGATTACAAGGATTCACGGCGCGTATCTGAGTGAAAAGGAAGTGCAGGCCGTCGCGGGGCATCTCCGGGAACAGGCAGAGCCGGCATACGACGAATCGGTCCTGAATTACGGTCTGGAAGAAATTGATGAAAACGGAAATCCCATCGATCCGGGACAGCAGGACAGCCTCTATAACGACGCCGTCCGCGTGGTCGTCACCGAAGGCCGGGCATCCACGTCCCTTCTCCAGAGACGGCTCAGCATCGGGTACGGGCGGGCAGCGAAATTAATCGATTCGATGTATCACAACAACCTCATTTCACCCGCGGACGGATCCAAGCCCCGGGAAGTGCTGGTCGGCCTGGATTACCTCGACCGGCTTAACCCGGAATAATGCAGGTCGGAGATCGGCAGATTAATTAGTGTGCAGTATCCGTTTCCAGGTCGAAAATCCAGGATCTAACGTAAAATAATCCATGTAAAGCCTTTTATCCGAAGGTTTTAACTGAAATCCAGCTGAAGGTTTTTAACCTTCGACTTTCAAACTGAGACCTTTGACCTTTCTTGACATGGATGTCCTGTTTGTTACACTTTATAGTATAGCGTTGCATCGTTGCAACCAGATGCACGAGGCATCGAGGTGAGTCTGCGAAAGAGTACTTCTTATCTTCTGATATTTTTCGTTCTCTGTTTTTCCTCCGTGCTTGCGGCACAGGACGGAAAACGGAAAAAACCGCCGCTGTTCAAAGTCGGCGTCGAAACCGTATTTGTCAGAGTCATCGTATCCGATCCATCGAACCGGTATGTCGCGGGTCTGGACAAGGAGCATTTCAAGGTCTTCGAAGACGATGTGGAGCAGGAAATTGTGTCCTTCGAACAGCAGGCGGCGCCCATAAGCGTCGGGATAATTTTCGACGTAAGCCAAAGCATGAAAGCGAATGCCAATATTCAAAAAGCAAAAAACGCCATCGCGCGATTCCTGGAATCCGGCAATCCGAAGGATGAATATCTGCTGATCACGTTCAACCAGGATACGGAGCTGGTAAGGGATTTCAGCCAGCGTGTTTCAACCCTTCAGAATGACATCGTATTTCAGAAACCGGGGGGAGACACTGCTTTGTATGACGCCGTCTATATGGGATTAAGCTACGTCACCGAAGGCAAGAATGAAAAAAAAGCCCTCATTCTGATTACCGACGGTGAAGACAACAGCAGCCGATATTCCCCCTCGGAAGTTCGTGAGTTCGCAAAGGAAACCGACGTGCAGATCTATGGCATAGGGGAGAAGGGCGAGTATGACTACGGATTTCCCATAATAGAGAAACTCGTCCGTCTTACCGGAGGAAGAGCGTTTTTCCCGAATAATTTCAACCAGCTCGATTATTACATCGACCTGATTCATTCCGAATTGCGCAATCAATACGTGCTGGGTTATCGGCCGACCAACAAAGATCATGACGGAAAGTGGCGACGGATAAAAGTGAAACTGGATGTGCCCCGAGGTCTTCCGGAACTGAAGGTTCATGCTCGCGAAGGGTATTATGCTCCAAAAGACTAATCGATTCGGACTGTGGCTGGGATTATTCCTCTCATGTCTGGTTCTCATTGTATATTATCCTTATTTAAAGGAACTTTACGCATCAGATAATAATGAAATACATTTAACTTCGGAACTCAATCCGGAAGACATTTCCCAACAGGCATTTCTCCAGGAAAAGAAAACAGAAGGGAAAAGCGGCGGCTACAGGATCGGCGTCAACGTCGATCTCGTCATGATGTACACGTCCGTTTTCGACAAAAACGGACATTTCGTCGGCGGGCTTGAAAAGAAGGATTTCAACGTCTACGAAGACGGGGTCAAACAGGAAATCGCCTCGTTTTCCAGGGAAGACGTGCCCGTCAGCATGGGAATCGTTCTCGATCTAAGCGGAAGCATGTCCGACAGGATGGAACAAATCAACAATGACGCGCGTGCTTTTATCGAAGCCAGCAATCCGCAGGATGAAGTTTTTTTAATCGGATTTAATGATGAAGTCGAACTATTGCAGGGTTTTACCAGCAATATCGACGAAATTACCGATGCGCTTGATAACGCAGTCATTATGGGCGGAACCGCCCTCTACGACGCTATTTACCTGGGAGTTGAAGAAGCACGGAAGGGTAAGAACGAGAAGAAGGCGATTGTAGTCCTGACCGATGGAGAAAATGCAGACAGAGATAGTTTCTATACGCTCAAGCAGCTCCTTGCATTTATCCAGGAATCGGATGTACAGATTTTCTGCATCTTTCTGAACGAAATCCCGGATGAAGGTTTCTGGGGCAAATTAAGAAAGTCCGAGGTAGAAAAGGAATTTGATGTTCTCAAACAAATTTCCGCTGAAAGCGGAAGCAAAGCGTACCATCCTGATAAAACAACCGATATTCACAGCATTGTTTCCGACATAGCCCATGAGCTTCGAAATCAATACAGCATCGGCTATTTTTCCACAAATCGCGCCCGCGACGGATCCTGGCGTCGTGTCGTGATCAAACTTGATCTGGGCATCATCCCGGATCCCCAACTCCGCTACCGCCGGGGCTACTACGCCCCGAAAGATGAGTAGGGGCGAACCTTGTGTTCGCCCTCTATTCGGCCTTGATGACAATGTATGTGGCGAACCTTGTGTTCGCCCTATAAAAACCGTTGCATGTTGAACGTTTACACGTTGCACGTTAAAAACAAAAAGATCGTTGAATGTTCAAACATAAAATTTATAAAAAAAGCTAAATTCAAATCGTTAAATACGTCAAAACATGTCATATGGATCTGCCGGTCAGCCCGAAACGTGCAACGACGCTTTTTTCTTTTAACGTTCAACGTGCAACCT
>CAZPHK010000192.1:0-8968 GCA_964586015.1 uncultured Acidobacteriota bacterium
CCATGGATTTAAAACATACTCGGAAAAGACAGGGAGATACCGTATCGAAGCAAGAGAGCGATATAATCAAGGGCGGGGAAATGGCCTGTTCACCCCGCAAACGAAAATGATCCTGCCCGGACCGCCCGAGACCGTATCCCCTTTTATCTCCGACGCCGGAAACCTGGAAAAAATCACACCACCCTGACTGGAGTTCGAAATTCTGATCCGCTTCCGATCGATACGCGAGCCGGTACGATGATTGAATACCGTTTTGAGCCTCCACGGCACAGCACTGCGCTGGCAACCCGAAACCACTGTTTGGGACCCGCCGCATCGATTTGTGGATGAACAGTGATGCGGTCCCTCGTGGTCCGCGAAAACTCCGTCCGAGTTGATTTTATTGGATTTTCGGGTTTTCGTGCTCCATGATTTCGACATGAAGATCCTACTCCTGATGGTGGCTGTACAGTCTCTCAATCTGCTTGCCTTCGCATGGTTCAACCGGGAGGCATGCATTCGGATTCTCGCGCTCAGACAACAACTCAACATATACAAACGGAAATCGAAGAAGCCGGTGCTGAGGAACAGGGACCGGCTGTTCTGGTCTGTGCTCTCAAAGCTCTGGGGAGACTGGACGTCTGAACTGATCCTCGTTAAACCGGAGACGGTAATCCGATGGAGGAAAAGAAAATTTCGAGAGTTCTGGCGGAGGAAATCTCAAGGCAAGCCGGGCAGACCGGCAATTCCTCAAAAACACATTGAATTCATTCGGAGAATCTCTTCCGATCATCCCGAGTACGGGGAGGACCGCATCGCCTTGGAATTGGAGATGAAATTTGGAATTCACCACGCCTGCTCGACCATCCGCAGGTACATGGTCAAAAGGGGTCCGGGACCAACAGATTCCCAAGCCTGGTGCAGCTTTTTGAAGAACCAAGCCAAGGCCATATGGTCGTGTGACTTCTTTGTGCAGCCGACGATTGGGTTTCGTGTTCTCTACATATTCGTCATCATGGAACTCGCGAGTCGAAAGGTTATTCACTTCAACGTAACGGATCACCCAACGCTTGAATGGACGAAACAACAGATCCGGAACGCCTGCTTCGAGGAGCAACCCAAGTTCTTGCTTCACGACAATGACGGAAAGTTCGGGCAGTTCGGTCGACCGATTAGATTAGAGAGCAGCGGGAAGAGGGTTTCCTGTCGATCGGCATACGATGAGTGGCTTTGGGCGGAGAGGGACATCGTGGGGATAGCGATTCCGTATGGGGCGCCCAATGCGGCGGCACACATTGAGCGGTTGATAGGAACGCTTCGCCGCGAGTGTCTTGACCGCATGTTGATCTGGAATGAACGCCATCTTAGGTGTGTACTCGCGGAATTCATCCGCTGGTATGATCACGGCAGGGTTCATCAGGGGCTGAATGGAATTCCGGATCCTGATCCGGCATTGAATGGGGCTAAGCCATCCAGTGACAAACTTGTGGCGATTCCTGTGTTGAACGGATTGCATCACGACTACCGACTGGCTGCATAGTTGTCGTCGGCCGCATTATGATACTGAAACCTCCCGCCATATGTGTCGCAACTCATCGGATCGAGGGCTCTCACTGAGAAACGGGTGGATTTCGAACCCTATATAGGGCTGGAACGAGAGAAAGGATTTGGCTAAAACTGAATGGTTCCACGGGATTCCGGGGCTATTTTGGGTTTTCGCGGATCACGAGTAATAAAGTTGGATGCAATGTATGCATATGAAAATGCCAGCAATATTGTCGCAGTAATTAATGCAATTGTAAGTTTTCTAATAATCATTATAGTACCAATCCTCCCAATTTACCTTGCAACACCGGGTAACAGCCCTGAAGAATTTTTGTTGTCAGTTCCTGGGAGCGGATAGGTCGAATAAAAGCCCTTTTTTAGAAATGCCTTTTTATCCGCAATTCTCCGGATTTCCGATAAGGTCCTCTTATGTAAACTTTCAGGGATTCATGTCGATTTTCAAAGGCATTTTACTGCAGGTTAGGAAGGAAAAAACGAAGAATTTGCGCACGTTTACTTTTTCAACCGGCTTGCGCTCGTTGCATGATCTTACTTTGGATTAGAAATAAGCAGGATCGCCTGTTACTGAGAGCTCTTTTCTTGTCTTCCGCCCTGATGGCGATGCGCGAGCACGACTGAGAGACGGGGAATCGCACCGTCTCTTTCCCCCCGCCGATATGGACCTTTACACGGGTTGGACGGCTTGATATTCTGTGGGCAATTTATTTCTGTCAGGTGGGAGAATGTTATGCGCAAAGTTGCCGAGCACCTGGAAATATACCTGGACCACAACTCTCAACCGTTGCGTGTTCTCTCAACCCCTCCATTTGAAGTGCAAATCGATACCCGGAACCTTAGCGACGGCCTTCACGAACTGGGGTTGGTTACGTTCTTCAAAGACGGCAGCAAGGAGCGGCGGACGCTTTCGTTCACGGTCCATAATTTTGCAGACACCGTCGTCGAAGGCCTGAATGAAGGGGATACCGTTCGGGGAGTGCTGGACCTGAATTTCAAACCGGGCAGCTACGATATATCCACTGCCGTCAGACGTACTTCCCTCTGGCTTTACATCGTTTCTCCGGTAGTGCTGCTGTTTGCCGTTTGGGGATTTTTCGTTCTGACCGGACCGCTCGGGAATTTTCCGGCTACAGGCCCCGTCAAGGCATCTTCCGCCGCAAAGCGCAATCCTATACTCCCTGCGCCGGTGGATCCCGCTTTATGGAAAGAGGGTCAAGGCATTTACGCAAAGAGTTGCTCCGCGTGTCATCTTGAAACCGGGGAAGGTGTGCCCCATGTATTTCCGCCACTGGCAGCTAATGCCAACCTCGGAGATACCGGGTTCGTGATTGAGACCGTTTACCGGGGCAAATCAGGAGCGGTAGAGGTAAACGGAAAGAGTTATACGGGTACAATGGGGGCGGTCGGTGCTAAATTTTCTGACAAGGAATTGGCTTCTGTAGCATCTTATATCCGAAACAACTGGGGGAACACTTTCGGTGGAGTAACGGAAAATCAGGTCGGCCAGATACTGGCGGGCGGGCCAGGTCAGGTCGGCGGCAGATAGCCGCGGGATCCTTACCCGTTTTCGGCGGCGATTGAGCGCTTCAAACGGCCGACGGGACTTTTCGGTCTCCGGGATTGTTCCCACACAGTTCGGAAGGATCATATGTATAGAAACGGCAGGTATATCCCATTTCTTGCTCTATGCTGCGCTGCGGCGCTGTTTTTTGCCGCATACCTGGATGGACGGCAGATGGAGCAACGCACGGGCGTGGAGCCGGAAGAGCTGTCGGTCGGGCAGATAGGCATGATGGCCTTCGCCGCATTATTTCTGGTTTATGGTGCCATCGGGTTCATTTCCGCATGGCTTGAGGGTACGGAGCTTCGACCGATGAAGCGCAAAAAAAATCCCGGCAGGATTCCTTTTCTGGCGGGGGTGCTGCTGGCGGCCCTTCTGGCAGCGCTCGCCGGATCCTTTGCCCGGCTCATCTACAAGGAACTCGCTACAGGCGTTGTCACCCCATCCCTGGAGGGGACGGTGGCGGCCGGAATATTCCTTGTGGCGGCCCTTCTTCTCCTTCTTTATAGAAAATCCTTCATAGAGGACGAAGTGCTCGTCGAGGACGAGCGTGGAGAGGTGCCATGGTAACCGGACGAGAAGAGGAGAAGAGCCTATCGCGCCGCAGGCTGCTGCTGAGCAGTATGGGGGTAAGCGTGGGGCTGGCAACGGCTTCGTTTTTCTCCGCCGTTGTCGGACTCGATCCGAAACTCAAGATCAGTCCGTCAAACCGGCCGCCCCAGAAGGGAGATTTCCTTGTCTTCGCTCAGGGCCAGCGGGAAGGCCATGTGATTCGGGTGGAAGACATCCCGGAAGCAGGCCCCCAGATCATGGCATGGCCGATGGATCCCGAATCCCAAATTATTCGGAAGGAAAATCACCTGAATATCGCACTTTTGGTTCGGGCTCGTGAGGAGAACTGGTTATCCCCTCCGGTTTCCGGGTACGCCTTCGAACGGGTTGTGGCCTTCGCAGCGACATGCACCCATCTGTGCTGTACGGTTTCCGACTGGATATCCCAGCCCTTTGGAGGAGATCCCCACGGCTATCTCAGCTGTCCCTGTCACAGGAGTCATTTTGATCCGTGGAACGGAGGAAAGGTGCTTTTCGGCCCGGCTCCCCGCTCCCTTCCCATTCTGCCGCTTGCCGGGTCGAATGGCAATCTGATCATCGCCGCCGGCTTCCTGACGGAGCCCGGATGTTCGGCAGGATAGGAACTTCAATGTCTCTTTGGTGGAACGAAAGGATCGATCTGTCGGGATTGAAGCAGAAGGTACTGAGGAAGCCCTTCCCCGTGCACCATTCATTTTTCCTGGGGGAAATCAGCCTGTTTTGCTTTCTCAGTCTCATCATCACCGGTGTCTTTCTCGCTCTCAATTATGAGGCGTCCGGGCGTGCGATTACGACGGGAGGCCAGAGCGCAACGGTCGCGTACGCGTCGGTTCTATACATCGATTCCCTGCCCTTCGGCAAGGTAATCCGCAGCGCGCATCACTGGTCCGCGCACCTGTTCATCGCCGCGTCGATTCTCCACCTGCTGCGCCACCTCCTGACCGGGAGCTACAAGAAACCCCGTGAAATAAACTGGCTGCTCGGTCTCGCACTGTTGGGGCTCGCGGTCATGACGGCTTTCACCGGGTACGCCCTTCCCGACGACGCCTTTGCAGTCACAGCCACGAGCATAGGATATGGTATGGCATCCGCCCTCCCCTGGGGAGGGCCGTGGATTGCCGATGTGCTTTTCGGCGGCCACTACCCGACCGTTCGATCCCTGCCCAGGCTGTTTGCGGTGCACATATTTATGCTGCCGCTGCTGCTGCTGGCACTCGCGGCGCTGCACCTGATGCTGGTCATGAAACAGCTCCATACACAACCGGCTTATGCGGAGCGCGTCTCGCCGGGGAAGATGCTGGGTGTTCCCATGATACCTTCTCAAGCAGCGATGATGACGGTCCTTTTTCTGATCACTCTCGCCGTCGTTTTCGGCCTTGCAGGGATTTTCGACGTACATCCGATAACGGCGTTCGGTCCGCCGACCGCCTCTACGCCCAGCGTCAAACCGGATTGGTATTTTCTCTGGATTTACGGAATTCTCGAGATCATTCCGTCTTCCTGGCATTTCGAATTTCTCGACGGCCATTTTGGACCGGAGTTTTTCGGAGGCATCCTGATTCCGTCACTGATATTTCTCGCGGCCGTCCTGCTGCCGTTTATCGATACGCGCCGGTCCGGCCTCCGTTACGTAGAGCAGCCTTCCCGGCATCCTCTGCGCACCGGCGTCACTGCGGGGATCTTGAGCTTTTTTGCAGTCGCTACGCTGGCCGGCTACCACAGTTCCCTGCATATATCCGTAGCCTGGATCTGGTGTCTTCTATGCAGTTTCCCCCCCCTCGTTGCTTTCTTTTTTTATATTCTGATAGCAAAGATCGTTCCCAGGAAATGAGCGGCTTTAGATCACACGCGGACAGCCCGCGGTCCGGCTGAGGCTCGTACTAGGCTGAAAACGATGTTTGCTGAACGGGAGGAAAATCAATGAAAGTCAGGACCCTTGGTACAGTCATTTTTCTGTGTTTCTCGGTATGGACCATGTGGCTTTGTACGCAGGATACGGCCCAGGCACTGCCGAGTTATGCGCGCCAGACCAATCTTTCGTGTAATGCGTGTCACATTGTTTTCCCGGAGCTGAACTCTTTTGGCCGTCGATTTAAACTGCACGGTTATACAATGGTCTCCGCCGACACCATTGACTACAAGAATTCGCTGCAGCTCCTGAAATCCCTGCCGATCTCGGTCATGGGACAGATATCCCTCACGAATCTGAAGGAGGAACAACCCGGCACTCAGAACAACAACTTCGCGTTCCCGCAACAGTTGAGCGTGTTCCTGTCCGGAGCTTTAGGGCGCAGACTGGGCAGTTTTATCCAGGTTACGTATGACGATCAGGACGGAACTTTCGGCTGGGACAACACGGATATCCGTTTTGCCGATCAGACGGTTCTGGGATCCAAGGATCTGGTCTATGGAGTCACCGTGAACAACAACCCCACGGTCCAGGACGTATGGAACAGCACGCCGGCATGGGGAGTTCCTTACGCCATGTCGGATTCAGCCCCCACGCCTTCCGCCGCGGCACTTATAGACGGAGGGCTCGCCCAGAATGTTATCGGGTTCAGCGGATACGGATTCTACAACCAGATGATCTATGGAGAATTCGGCGTCTATCGTTCCGCGGGACAGGGATCGACCCAGCCTCCGGACCAGACGTCCTCGGGCATTATCAAGGGAGTGTCGCCCTACTGGCGCGTCGCCCTCCAGCATCAGTGGTCCAATCAATATCTGGAGTTCGGGACCTATGGGATTTCGAGCGAAATTTATCCTCAGGGAGTATCCGGACCTGTCAATCGGTACACGGACACGGCGATTGATTCAGAGTATCACAGGAATGTCGGAGGAAACGGGGATGTCGTCCTGCATGCAACCTGGATTCATGAAAATCAGCAGTTGGATGCCTTTTTCGCCTCCGGTGACTCCCAGAATGCATCGAACACACTCAATACGGTGCGATTCGACGGCAGTTTCTATTTTAAGAACCGAGTCGGTCCGACTTTCGGGTATTTCTCAACCACGGGGACTCGCGACGACATACTGTACAGTCCTGCGGAGATAGTAGGCAGCCGCACAGGGAAGCCGAACAGTGACGGAATCATTCTGCAGCTGTCCTATTTCCCGTTGCTGAATGCCCGGCTTTCCGCGCAATATGTCGCCTACTTTAATTATAACGGATCGGACACCAATTACGACGGTTTCGGAAGAGACTCGTCGGACAACAATACGTTCTATGCGCTCGGTTGGATTTTATTTTAACCGTAAACCCGCTGTTTCTGCGGTCTATATTGAACCATCAAGGATATATGTTGGGAGGGTATTATGAGAATGTTCATTTTGACAGTTCCGCCGGTTTTGTTGGCCCTGTGCTTGGCCGTATTCATCTCGGGTGCGGCAGAGACCGCCGCGGCGGAGGCGGGAGATCTTGGCATCGGCCCGGTCAAAGAGGTCCGATTGGGAGCGATCGATGAGAAGCTGGTTTCCGGCGGAAAAGAAATCTTTCAGAAACAGTGTTCCGTGTGTCACGCTTTGGACCGTAAAAAAATGGGGCCCGCACTGGGCAGTGTCACCAAAGAAAGGACCCCGGAGTTCATAATGAACCTGATGCTCAACACTTCGGTCATGGAGAGCAAAGACCCGATCGCGAAAAAATTGGTCAGCCAATACGGCATGCGCATGCCGGATATGGGTCTCAAACAGGAGCAGGCCCGGATGCTGCTGGAATACCTCAGGTCTGTAGCCAAAGGGGACTGACCGGCACGGATACCCGACGGACCGAATAGTGGATTTCCGCAAAACGGGGCTCCAATGATATCGGTAAGATCCTCAAAAAACGAGGTTTATTTTTCCCTCCCCGCCGGCTGGAAAATTAATCGGCGGTTGGAGAGTGTCCGTATGAGGTTCCGGAAGACGGGCCAAAGGAGAGGGGAGTCGGACGGCCCCTGCCGAACCCGCTGCCGGGCTGAATGCTGACATCGCAGCTTTGGTGGAAGCGCAGGCGGGAACAAAAGGAGGATTTCACATGGACAGAAGAGATGTCATCAAGGCAACATTTCTGGGGAGCGCCCTGGTAGTATTCGGGCAGGGCCGCATCCTGGCTAAGGAGCATTATGGGGATCAGGTGGATCAAAGTCTTTTTCAGGGAATAAACCGGGTTAAAAATCCGGAAGCGGAAACGGGACTGGAAAAACTTCATTCGCCCGTGATCACAGCTCCGGGCAATGTGAAGGCGGGAGAAGTCTTTACGGTCGAAATCGCGGTAGGAAAACTTGCCCATCCAATGGGTCCGGACCACTGGATCGAACAGCTGCAGCTCAATATCGGCAACGAACCGGCCGGAAACGCAATTTTCCGTTCTCGCGGGTACGTAAAAGCTGCCGCCAAATTCGATGTCCTGCTGGACGCGAGCCTGAAAGACAAGACCGTTTCGCTGGTCGTGCAGGTCAAGTGCAATCTGCACGGGATCTGGGAAAATTATGTCAATGTAGCCGTTGCGTGATTTGTCCGGGAAGATCCGGCGGGAAACGATCGGATCCCCACGGCAGGACAGGATATACCGTATTGGCCGGTCCGGAACGGAATCATTAACCCGCATCTCTCACAAGAGTTGTCGGGTGAGATTTGAATCATGCGGGCATGCGGAAATCAGCCACCGGCAGGATGCCGCAACTTTCATTGCCTGAAGGGTAATCGACCGGAAAGTCGAACCGGCCGACGTTCCCGGATTCGCCGATTTTCCCCCGCCGGTTTCCTCAAGGCCCGTATTCCCGGCGGGATACCAGAAAAGCAGTCAGCGCTTTGAGGTTTTCCGGCGAGATATTGTTCCCGTAGGCAGGCATGTTATAACCGCCGTTCAATACACGGACGATAATCTGGTTCTTGGTGCGGCGATCCCCTACTCTTGTGAGATCCGGCCCCCGTTTCCCTCCAAAACCGGATACGGCGTGGCAATAGAGGCAGCCTTTGCTGTTGAACACCCGCATGCCCTCTTACACCGGCCATGGGAAGTTCCGATAACTTCAGCCGTCAGGGAGCGGGCGTCAAATCTCGGAGACCAATTTTCTTCAAACCCCGCGTAGGTGAGCACCCCGACACTCGTGAGAATGAATGCCAGGATCATGATTGCCCAAGGCCTGCGGCGCCAGCTGCGTTCCCCGCGGCCGAACAAAAATGGGACTGCAAGCAGAACGGCTCCTCCCACAAGCGGAGCCAGTACGATAACGTAGGTTGCGGATAGGTCGAATAAAAGCCCTTTTTTAGAAATGCCTTTTTATCCGCAAT
>CAZPHK010000193.1:0-8963 GCA_964586015.1 uncultured Acidobacteriota bacterium
TTTACAACAGACCTGTACAATTAGATTTGTGGTCATTGATAATTGATGAACGCATCCTACCCATAAGTACTCCGTATGGTCAATCGGGAATCTCCAAATATCTTCCTGGTAAAATAACCTTTTAACTATTCATGTAAATTCAAAATATTTTCTTTTTCTAATTTGAAAAAACATTGACAATTACATGATTATCATGTAATTATATTTTAATTTCATTGATAAAACACCGTTTAGGGAGGAACAGAATGAACATTAAATCACTGAAACTGCTTCGGATCGGCGCATTGATATTGGGTTGGATTCTTCTCATAACAGAATTGTGGCGAGTATGTCTCTTGAGTGCTAGTTACCATAATTTTCTCAACTTCGATGAGGGTGTAACAGTCATAGCTATCAGGATAAGTTCCTTTTTCTCCGGCATAGGGAATGTTTTCCTCGCATTTCTGGTAGCGGCAGTACTTCGCATGATCGAAAAGGAGGCTCCGGTCGGGGGAAAAAATGCCCGGAGGTTGATGATTGTCTGCTGTCTCTCCTTCCTGGTGGATGCAATTGTACGGGCCTATGCTTTCATTCTGAGCCTGCCCGATATCAGGTATTTTTTCGATGACCCTCACTGGGTATCTTTGGTTCCTTACTATTTCGGGCTGCCACCGTTTGCACCCTTTCTTTATGCTGCCTCTATCTTCGTTCTGTTCACACACTTTTCGAAAATGGTGACATTCGAGTCAGAGGTGGCCTGATAATGACAATCAAATCAAAACTGGCTGTTGTACTTGCTGAAAAAGAAATGAAACTTATAGAGCTTGAGGAGAAAACCGGCATATCTTTGAATAATCTTTCCATATTAAAAACCGGTAAAGCAAAAGCTGTTCGCTTTTCCACACTTAATGAAGTCTGTAAGGCCCTAAATTGTCAACCGGGAGATATTCTTCAGTATATCCCTGATGAGGAATAGAAAAGGAGTTATTATGAAAACCTGTTACTGTGGAAAAGAAATAGGTATGATGATATAGAAACAAATAAATGAAGGTTCAACGCTCAACATTCAACTGACCTATCCCCTTCATATCGACTCCAATCGAATGTTAGATTGGGTCCTGAATCTCTGTTGGAAACGGAGCATTAGCAAAAATGCTATATCAGTCGATTTTTTAAATCCCATATAATATTGAACCATTTCAGATGCTTTATTGTAGCCTATATGGACAAGCGATCTTAACTCCCAAGAAACGCCAGATTTCTATCGGAAGGGCTCCGGCAGAAAAAGATGGGATGTTGCGGAGCCGGTGATCCGGGGCCCTTCGGATAGAAACGTTTGAAGGAAGCCGCTGGCGCAGCGTATAAACACCGATTCTCTATGGGTATTCTATTCCGGCCGTTGATTGAAAAGGCCGGTTTGGATAGCTCAGATTTGGTCCTGCTGATGGATGGCAGATACAATAAATGATTTGAAAATGGCTGCTTAGGCTATTCTTAGGATGCAGAAGAGTCGGTTTACCACCGCCTGGACACACCTCCGGCCTGTCACATGAACTCCACAAACGAAAAGGCAGGAGGCATTTAACCTCAAGAAGTATCAAACGCATATTCCATCCTGTATGCCGCCTTGAGAATCTGGTCAGCTGTCAAATGTTCGATCATGCACATCTTGCCGTGGCAATGAGGACAACGAGCTACATGGGGTTCATCAGTAATTTCCGGTGGATTGGGATCCAGATGCAGCAGGGTTCGGCAGAGCGGGAGTAATTGTCCCCGTCGTCGATTCGCAAGCCATCCGAAATAGCGAATACGGGGCAAGCCCTTTGGCAGTGTGTGATACAAGAAGCGGCGCAAAAACATCTCGCAGCTAAGGGTCATCGTGCGTTGCCGATTATTATGGGCATAATCTTTCCATCGGAAGGTTACGTTTTTTTCATCGACAGACACGATTCGATGATTGGAGATTGCAACCCTATGGACGTAACGGGCGAGATACTGCAAAACGTGTTCGGTACCGCCAAATGGCGGTTTGCAATAGACGACCCACTTCTTTTTTGATAGCTCGTCAATGAAGGCTGCAAAGGTATTGGCGTTGGCGAACTTTTCACAGTCGTTGTAAAAACGCAATTTGTTTGTGAGATGCGCCTGCTTTAATCCATCCAGGAATTTGTCGCGAAAGACAATGCTGAGCACCTTGACCGGCAGGAAAAACCGGGGATGTGACGAGATCCAGCGAGTGTGATCCAGGGACAGACCGCCGCCAGGCATCACGCAATGGAGATGCGGATGCTTGTTCATGGTCTGTCCCCAGGTATGCAGAATGCAGAGAAAGCCGATTTCGACCCCGAGACGCTTGGGATCGGCAGCCACTTCCAACAGTGAGGCTCCCGTAGCTTGAAAGAGGAGCGTAAACAAGAGCTTCTTGTTTTGCCACATCAGCGGGATTAGTTGATGAGGGACGCTGAAAATAATATGGAAGTATTCAACGGGCAACAATTCCTGGCGCCGTTTCCGGAGCCATTTCTCACGTGCGTTGACCTGGCACTTTGGGCAGTGCCTATTCCGGCACGAATGAAATTTGATCTCCTGATGCCCGCAGCTGACGCATCGATCGCGATGACCGCCCAGGGCCGCGGTGCGGCAGCGAACGATGGCATTGAGTACCTTCTGTTGTGCCAGGTTCAGTGTGTCAAGAAACCGGGTTCCGACCAGGCGGATGACATCGGCAACCTCCCAGCGTGGCGCCGTCACGATTGGACAGAGTCTGGCGGGGATTGCAGTGTGAGTCGATCAAGCGGGTTAACCGCTGCCCGCATCCGATGCTGGGATAGATGCACATAGACGAGGGTATTTTTCAATTCTGCATGCCCCAAAAGAGATTGGAGCACCAGCAGATCGGTTCCCCCTTCAATGTGATGGGTCGCAAAGCTGTGGCGAAGCGTGTGCGGACCGATTCGTTTCGTCATCCCTGCACGGACTGCTGCCTCATGGACAACGTTCCACACGGTTTTAGATGAGATAGGCTTATCCGGAACGAGCGGGCTGGGAAACATGTAAACCCTGGATTTCGTATGCCGCCGATACTCGCGTAAGAGTTCCAACACGATAGGCGTCATCGGAATATCCCGGTCGCGTCGACCCTTGCCCTGCTCGATATGGATCACCATTCGCTGGCTGTCGATATCGCCCACCTTCAGCCATCGTAATTCAGCTCGACGAATGCCGGTGGCATAGAGAAGAATCAGGATTGTGCGATGCATCAAACTGGATGCCGCCTTAATCAGTCGGAGGACTTCGTCCGGGCTAAGCACCACAGGCAATTTCTTCGGTGTTTTTGGCATGAGCAGGTCATCAAAATAGATATCCCTGCGTTTCAGCGTCTTCCAGTAGAAGAATCGCAGTGCGGACATGCGAACCTTCACGGTCTGCGCTGCCAATTTCTTCTCATTGATCAGATACAACTGGTATTGGCGCACCTCTTCTGCTCCCAGCAAATCCGGAGACTTGTGAAAGTGTTTGGCAAATTCCTGCACCGAGAAGATGTAGCTTTCGATTGTGGCTTGGGAATAGTTACGACGCTGGAGTTCTTCAATCATTCTCTGACGTAGTGGGGTCATAGAACCCTCCTTTCTATGACCACAAGCTACATCAAATGTGGAGTAACTGTACCAATGTCGATGGAAGGCGCCAGCGGCTTAGTTCAAACGCCCTTCTGGGAAAATGAGAATACGTGGTAGAGTAGTTTCTAGCACTCAGTTGCCCCCAACACGAATGTCAAGCGTCGCGGCGCGGAGACCTGATAGAGTGAACCGGGTGCTGGCCGTGTTGGAAGGGGCTTGACCCTAGTTATAGTCTGGCGAAGGTATTCCAATGGGCGCGAAAGAAGAATCGCTGCATTTCAAAGACCTGATGGTTCCCATCATCCTGTTCTTGGCTTTCTGGGGGATCGCGGTTATCTTCTGGCAAATCAAGGATCGGATTTTTTTCCTGTACAACTTCGGCATCATCGGCACGTCCTTGTTCATTGGCTTCGGTCTTTACGAAATCCTGCCCCGGAGGAAAAAGCCCATCGGAAGAAAAGTCGCCCAGGCCCTGGTCGGATTATACATGGTCGGTTTCCTTGGCTTGTTCATGAAGGAGAACATGCAAATCGAGGGGTTTTTCTTCTACTTATCCGCCGGGATCTTCGGGGGATCGGTGATTCACTACCTGGTGGCCAAGATCCTGGGTCCGGTTCTCTTTGGCCGCGGCTACTGTGCCTGGGCCTGCTGGACCTCGGCGGTTCTCGACCTGCTGCCCTACACTCGCAACAAGCAAGGACGGGTGAGCCATCGCTGGGAGTGGCTACGATACGCGCACTTCTCAGTCAGCTTCGGCTCGGTCCTGCTGCTCCTAGTCGTCTTTGCTTATGCGCCCGAGTACCGCAGCTGGGAGGTGGTATACTGGTTGGCCGGTGGCAACCTGCTCTACTATACGGTGGCCTTTGTTTTGGCCTTCGCCCTCAAAGACAACCGGGCATTCTGCAAGTATGCCTGTCCTATTGCGGTGCCCCTCAAACTGACCTCCCGATTCTCCGCGTTCAAAATCGCCGGCGATCCCGAAACCTGCAACGATTGCGGTGCCTGCTCCAAGATATGCCCGATGGATATCGACGTTTCGGCATACGTGAAACAAGGTAAGAGGGTCCTCTCCACCGAATGCATATTCTGCAACACCTGTATGACCACCTGTCCAGAAAAAGCCTTGACTGCATCCTTTGCTTTCGACATTGGCGGTGCCGAGAAAATCCGCCGCCGGAAATCCGCGGCTTGATCCCCAGCTTCCAACGGAAAAGCGACCTTAACCCCCAATAAACGCCCATCTGGGAAGCTTCAGATGTGGCTGATACGGGATTGTATATAAGTGGTCGATAACGACAACAGGCGTTATGCCGATCGCCTATGGAGGGATCTCACGGCGATGAGGTCAGTATCTGAAATAGGACGAACTTCTGAATCTTTGAGCGTCACAAGCGCCTCGTTGCGACCTGAGGCGGCGACAAACTCGACCTCGATGCCATTCTCTTTGTAAACCTGCACAGAGCCGCGCCAAGATCGCCAATCCGGAGGCCCAGATCGGGAAGGTCTCTGTCCGGGGCAACCGTGTCGAGGATCCTAAATCTCATTCCTTGGATTTTCCTTTCTCCACCCGATCTGTCCAAACCTTATTTCGCCAGCTTTCGATCCCGATTCCGATACCAACCCCGACCCCCGGCTCCGATCTATGGATGCTGCGGCGGCAGGTCCAGTCCCATCGTTTCCGGAAGGCCGAACATCGCATTCAAATTCTGCAGAGCGGAGCCTGCCTGGCCCTTGACAAGGTTGTCCACGTGGCTGACGACGCGAAAAATCCCCGTGCGCTCATCGGTGGCCACGGTGACGATCAGACGGTTCGATCCGCGCACGTCGCTCGTTCCCGTGGTTTCGGTGAAATCACGCACATGCAGAAACGGTTCGCCCGCGAAGGTGTCGCGGTAGGCAGTCAGGATATCCGCATGAGTGACGCCTTCCGGCAGGCGCCCGTAGAGAGTCGACAGGATGCCCCGCACCATCGGCACGATCTGCGGAGTAAATGTCACTCGAACCGTTTTGCCGGCCAGAAGGGCGAGTTCGCGTTCGATTTCCATCACGTGCTGGTGGCCGGTAAGACGGTAGGCGTTGCTGTTGTCGTAGCGCTCCGGGAAGTGCAGGGCCGGCGCCGGTTTCTTGCCGGCACCGGATACGCCGGTCTTGCAGTCGCAACAGATCCCCTCCAGTTCGACCAGACCGTATTTTACCGCGGGCCAAAGACCGCAGATGCAGCTCATGGCGAAACAGCCGGGATTGCCTACGACACGGGCTTTGCTTATCTCGTCCCTGTGGAGTTCGGTCAGTCCGTAAGCGCTTTCCTTCAACAATTCGGGCGCCTTATGCACGGGATCGCGCCCGATCCGGGTTGCATACTCACGGTAAAGCTCCACGGAGTTGAATCGGTAGTCTCCCGAGTAGTCGATTACTTTACGGCCCGCCGCGACTTCCGCCGGCGCCGCGGCCTGCCCGACTCCATCGGGTGTGGCGCAGAAGACTATGTCCGCTTCAACGGATTCCGCTTCGGATGAATCCGGTGCGATGATGTCAAGGTCGCAGTATCCCCGGAGATAGGGCCACATATCGCTCAGTTTCGTTCCAACGCCCTGGACATCAACCAGCGCTGCCAGGGACGCCTCGGGATGCCTCAAAAGGAGTTCTACAAGTCCTATGCCTCCGTAACCTCCCGCTCCAATCAACTTCACTCGAACCATTTTCCATACTCCTATTGCAGATGAACTATCGAGATTAAAACACAGGACCGTCTGAACGGCGAGTGTAAATTTTAGTTCCGGGTTTGACAGGGAGCATATAAGGTGGAAATACTCAGAGAAATAAGGGTAAGATCGGTGGACTTTCTACCCTGATCCGGAGGTGGCGAAAATGAAGGAGAACAGTATCAGATCTGCGTTCGTTGCGGCTTTTCTGGGATTATTGCTGATTGTTCCGCATGGCATATTCGCGGCGGAAAAGTGTGAGGCAATGAAAAACTTTCAGATACCCGGAACAGCACTGGAAATCACAGGTGCACGGAATGTGGAGGAAGCAGCATCCAAACCCTCGCCTTTCGGCGGTTTCAGTGGGACTGTCCCGGCGCATTGCCGCATTGACGGAGCTATCGATAAACGAACCGGGAGCGACGGGAAGCCGTATTCAATCGGCTTCGCTGTTGCCCTGCCCGAAAACTGGAACGGCCGGTTTCTGTTCCAGGGCGGCGGCGGTTTGAACGGAAGCGTGGGGAATCCCCTGGGGGCGCAGGCCGCCGGAGACACGCCGGCATTGGCCCGGGGCTTTGCCGTAGTCAGCACCGACAGCGGCCACCGGGGCAGCGGCGCCTTCGACAGCAGTTTCATGGGAGAACAGGAAGCCGTCCTCAATTTTCTGTATAAGGCAATCGGCAAGGTAACGGTGGTCGCAAAAGAGATTGTCCGGGAATATTATTCCAGACCGCCCGACTATTCATACTATGTAGGCTGTTCCACCGGCGGGCGTGAGGCCATGATCATGACCCAACGCTATCCGGACTATTTCGACGGAGTGGTGGCGGGGGCTCCGGCAATGAGAACCAATTTCTCGAACCTTGCGGACCGGTATGTGGCGGTGACTCTTAACCAGGCGGCATCCCTGGATGAGAACGGAAAGGTGATTCCGGGATCGGGTTTTTCCGATTCCGATAAAAAATTGATTATCGGCTCATTCCTCAAGGCTTGCGACGCGAAGGACGGAATTGCCGATGAAATGGTTTTCAATATTCAGGGATGCGACTTCGATCCGTCGGACATTGTCTGCAGTTCGGAAAAGAAAGACGACTGCCTGACGGCCAAACAGGCGGATGTTCTGAAAAGAGCGTTCGCCGGTCCCGTCGATTCCCGCGGCCACCAGGTATACCCCGGGTTTTACTTCGATACCGGCATTGCCGCCGGCAGGGGCCTCCCCGGATTGCTGAATGCCACCGGCGGTCCCGTGGGTCCTCCTTTTACGGAATCCGAAATGGATGTCGACGCGGCCTCGATAGCCGCCGCGGACCCCATCGCGGCGGTCGGCGACAGCACCTGGACCAACCTGAGCACTTTTGCCGCCGGGGGCGGCAAATTGATCTTCTTTCACGGGGTCAGCGATCCGTGGTTCTCGGCCAGGGATACCCGGGAGTACTATCAAAAAATGGCGGAGGATAACGGCGGCCTGGATAAAGTGCTCGGCTGGAGCCGCCTGTTCCTGGTTCCCGGAATGGGGCACTGCAGCGGCGGGGAGAAAGCCCTGGATCAGTTCAATATGCTCGAGCCTATCGTCGATTGGGTGGAAAAGGATATTCCTCCGGACAGTGTCGAAGCCGGCGGGCGGGCATTTCCCGGTCGAACCCGGCCTTTATGCCCGTTTCCCCGCTACGCCCATTATACCGGCGAAGGGAATCCTGAAGATGCCGCCGGTTTTGAATGCCGGAATCCGGAGCAGCATCCGGAATAGTGGTTTATTCAACTAATCCCGCTTCCGTCGCCCGGGCTGTTATCAGCGACGGATGGACCGGAGGTCTAGCCAGGATGAGACATACAAGGCCCAGTGCAACTAAAACAATGGTCCCCCGGAAAGCCTGCAGGTAACTGCCGGTCCTATCATAAACGAGGCCTGCGAGAGGCGCACCCAGGCCTCCGATAATCGCCCAGAAAAGCCGGACAAAACCCATGATCTTGGGATAATGCGTGACTCCGAAGTAATTCGGCAGAAGATTCCACGTTGCAACCATGAAAGCCCCGAAACTCAGGCCCAGAACAGTCATATAAACAAAAACCAGGGGAAGGGAACTGGTGGAAACCAGGATTATAATCGCTATAATCTTCAGGATTTCAGCGATTATAGCGATGGTGTGCACGTTGTATTTCATGCCGAGAAAGCCGGTGCCGAACTGGCTGAAGGTCATGACGCCCCCCATGACGCTCAGGGCTAAAGCGGCAACAACGGAGTCTATTCCGAGGTCGATCAGGTATTTCACCTGGTGGACCATCAAGGCATTGATCGCCAGCATGCTCATGCAGAAATAGGCGATCAGAAACCAAAGACAGCGGGTCCGCATGGCTTCAGCGGCTGTAAAATCCACCGGTGTCTTATACGTAACCTCCGCCCGTACCGGTTTCCGGCCGGCATCCGGAGTTTCTGAACGATCCGGACCGTCCGGGACCTGCCCGAGGTCCTGCGGCTTGTTCCTTACGAATATCCCGGGCAGAATTATGGCGAACAGAAATACCAGCAGCGATATGATCAGAAATGCGGCGCGCCATCCATACCGGTTGATGAAGAGCATGATGGACGGACCCATGACAATGCTTCCGATACCGCCGATTCCAAGAAACAGGCCTAATCCGATCGACCTTTTTTTTACGAACC
>CAZPHK010000194.1:0-8743 GCA_964586015.1 uncultured Acidobacteriota bacterium
GCGCCACACGCTCCTGAACCTGCCTCCAGATCTGAATCCGGCTCTCCGGCCCGAGGTAGGAGGTGAGCAAAATATTGACGTCGGACTGGGTCCAGGCAAACAGAACCCTTTTCCAGAAACTGTCCAGCGGGATGCCTCCTTTTCCCTGGTAGCTGGTGTAGACGTTCTGATCGCCCTTGGGATAATCAAGCTCTTTTACTCCGGTTCCGACGATTCGATACCCCGGCATCGCCTCGCCATAATAGACGCCTGGCCGGGTTACCGTCATCTTGTAGTCGGATTCCGGGGGAATATTCTCGATCAGGTACTGCGGAAAACCTTCCCCTACGATTTTTGAGACGAAACTCATGACCAGGCCATAGCCGTGCGTGAATTGCAGGTATTGGTTGACCCAGGTTTGAGCCTTCGGGGGGAGCTTTGGTGAGAGTTCACGGGCGGAAAGCATCACCTGGTGATAACCGTCCGCGAGGTGGTACCGATCGACGTCGACGTTATAAAACTGGTAGTAGAGGCGTATCTCCTGGGTTTGACGATAGGTCTGAAGCAGCAGGCGCCAGTCCCAGAGGCGCACGTTCTGAATCGTGTCCTGATTCCTCGCGATCGTCTCGGGATTCAAATCCGACAGGGCAGGGTAGGAGGTTTCCTGGATTGCACTCAGTTTATAGGCCTCTCGAGTAAACTCTATGTTGTGCTTGAGATACGGGCTCTCGAGGGCCAGCTCGTTCGGCTGTACCATGAACCTCTGAAAGAGGGCCGGCAGCAGCAGGACCGCGATGAAGTACAGGGCCAGATAGAGTCCGAATCCAACAAGTATTGCTCTAAGTCCAGGTCGGAAGAAATTAAACACGAGCAGAGCGCATAGCATCACTGCGGCGCCAACCATGACCCAAAGAGCGATCCTGGTCACATGATCCGCCGTATATCCGGCTCCGTGCACGACTCCCAGATTGGAGTAGAGAAGCTCGAAGTGATCCAGGTAAAACCCCCAGCCCCAGCTCGCGACCAGGAAGAAAAGGAGTGCGGACAGGTGTGCAACCCCGGTTCCCCGCACCTTCAGTGGAGCGCCGGGGCTGAACTGCAGACGCCCGAAGTACATGTAGGCGATAAGTACCGCCAGCAACGTGATCAAGGTCAACCCGACCAGGCTGTTTTGCAGCAGCTCATAGAAGGGCAGACGGAACAGATAAAACCCGACGTCAACTCCGAAGATAGGATCGGGCAACCCAAAGGATCCGCCATAACGAAAGCGAAGATAGGTATCCCATTGCGCGTAGAACGTGAATGCAAAGAAAAAAGCGACGGCAACACTGACGATTGGCATGGCCATCTTCAAACCGGCGGGTGAAATCTGAATTCCGCTTTTCGACAAAATTTCGGACGGGCCTGCCGTTTTGCCCTCGTGGGACACGGCTCCTTTTTTTGCGGCAAGATGGAGATTGATCCATAAGTACAAAAACGCCACAACGAAAGCCAAACAAAACATCTGCCACTTAACTGAAAGGAGGGTCCAGAAGATGCCGGCGTAGTTGAGCTGTTGCATCCACAGCCATTTCTGGATCACACCGGACATGATTCCGAGGATTATGATGCCCAGGATTACTGCACCAATGATGAGAACAAGCCGACGACCTAGCTTAGTCTGTTGAAATTGGCTTCCCATAAGTTACTCCATTCAAGCTGTAATAGTGTTTTAACTGCCATTTTGATCTCCGAATGAGCTTAGATAAATTGTGCCTTTTGGGCACTGGCTTATCCGTTCAATCTCGATCTCTATTTTGGGCGGCTCCCGATCCGTCACCGTTCGAATGCGCTTCAGAAGAGCATCGCGAACCGAAGCCTCCAGATTGTAGGCCTTCAGCGCGTCATCAAGATGCAGATGAGGAAACAGGGGATGCACGGCAAAAATTTCAGGAAGGACATGACAGACAAAAAGCCTGGCCTTGTATGAATGCGCAAGGGTGTCCGCCTGACGAAGAACTTCATCGGATCCTTTATCGAGATCCATTGCAGCAAGAATTGGACCTTTGATCTGAAACATGATTCCCTCTTCTTGAAAAATGAAGGTTACGTCCCACGAGTGCTACACCTTTCAGTTCTGGAAGAAGCACCTGAATATACGATGCCACCGGACAACCTGCCTTTCTGTTCAATAGTGAACACGTGTGTGAGCCGGACTGAACAGACAACTTCAAATCGCAGCAGGTAAGATTTTTCAAGGAGCGGGGGATCGAAAATAGAAGTCCAAATCAACACAGTGGTCACCCGGGTTTCTCATGGTTTTTCGTGTCGGGGCGTTGCAGGAGGACGTGGATATGACCCTTCACCAACAGGCGTGCGACCAAGCGCAACGCAGGAGACTTGTCCGGATACGCGGTAGCGATAGAGAGCCTTTGATAAATGCGGGTGAAGGAGAAAACACATGGCACATAAAAACGGCAATGAATATCAAATAAGAATTGTTCGCAAGGACGGGACTGAAAATCTGAGCGAGTGGATGTATAGCATCGAGGAGGTTGCCCATGCAATGATTCTGGCCCGTAAGCCGCAAGGCACAAAATGCTGGCTTCTTGTGCGAAGCATTATCTGTCCCGACTACCCGGATAAAAAACAGATTTCGGAATATCCAATTATGGATAGCCCGTCCCCGCGATACACCCCGCACGACTCCCGCTATCTGCAGGCAGTGGAGTCGAGGAACCGGGACGCATTGGGCTTTAGAGCATCAAGGTATAGGCGTTGAATCGTACCTTGATATACGATCCCATGGCCTTCTTGAATTGTTGCCCTGGCTACGTCTCTGAGATTCACAATCAAGACTCGGTTCCGCCAGGTGTTGGATGATTGCCGGGATTCACTCTGCCCGATCAATATAATTTTCTTTTGGAGGAATAGATGCACAAAATCCCTGAAAGCATTGGATCAAAATATCGTTTTATTATTCTTGCAGCCGAAAGGGCCAAGCAATTACAGAATAATGCCAAGCCCAAGATCAAAACGCAATCGAGGAAGCCGGCTTTTATCGCAATGAGAGAATTGGAGCAGGATCTCCTTAGTTTCGAAATAACGCCGCCGGTTGAGATATTGAGTTCAAAAAGTTAAAGATTTCATGGTGAAAATCGCTCTGGGCGTCACTGAACGCTCTGCAGGATTCCCATATCGGCGATTATGATCGGACTTTGATATATAAGTACAGGGCCTTCTTGTAATTGTTATCTCGAAAAATTCCACGACGCAAAAACTCAATGTCCACAAGATTCACAATCAAGGCTCAGTTCGAGCTGCTTTGTGCAGCGGATATTCTCATTTCGACTCTGTGCTCCTTGCGGTCATCCACAAGGTGTATGAAATCGTCGTCCCGCTCCACTCCATCGACCGTAACCGTTATCCCGTCGTTCGCGGCGTGCATCTGCAGGATGGTGATGTGATAAACGGTTTCTCTATAACGGTAGTGTACCTTATATGTTTTCCAATCCTCCGGCAGGCACGGCGCAAAGGTCAGCCTGTCCGCTTCCAGCTTCAATCCCAGAAGTGATTCCACGATAAGCCGGTACATCCAGCCGGCCGAGCCCGTGTACCAGGTCCAGCCGCCACGGCCCGTGTGCGGTGAGAGCGCATAGATATCGGCGGCGACGGCGTACGGTTCCACCTTGTATGCCGCAATAGCGTCTGAAGACATCGCGTGGTTTATCGGATTGATCATAGGCAGCAATTCCCACGCGCGCCGGCTGTCGCCCAATGCGGCGAATGCCATCGCCGCCCAGATTGCCGCATGCGTGTATTGCCCGCCGTTCTCTCTGACGCCCGGGACATACCCTTTTATATATCCGGGATTCAAATCTGATGTATCGAACGGCGGATCCAGAAGCCGGACCAATCCATGGTTCCGGCGCACCAAATGCCGGTCGACTGCTTCCATTGCCGTACGCGAGCGTTCGACGTCGCCCGCTCCGGATAGAACAGCCCAACTCTGCGCAATCGAATCAATCCGGCATTCGGGGTTGCTCGCCGATCCGAGCGGTGAGCCGTCGTCAAAGTACGCGCGGCGATACCATTCGCCGTCCCATCCGTTCAGTTCTATATTGCGGCGCACTCCATCCGCTTCCCGACTGCAACGTTCGGAGAACGAGACGTCGCCATGCCTGCGGGCGATCTCTTCGAAACGCATGAGCACTTCATAAAGGAAAAATCCCAGCCAGACGCTTTCACCCCTGCCGTGTTCGCCCACAAGATTCATGCCGTCGTTCCAGTCACCGGAGCCGATGAGCGGCAGTCCGTGCTCTCCAAATCTCAAGCTCCTGAGAATGGACCGGACACAATGTTCGTACAGGCTGGCTGTTTCTTGGGACCGGCCGGGCATATCATAATACGCATCCTCGTCCGCCCTTACCGGGCGGCCTTCAATGAAGTGGACCGGCTCATCCAATATCCCGGTATCGCCTGTGCTCAGAACATAACGGCTTGCAGCCAAAGGCAGCCACAGGCGATCATCCGAACAGTGCGTACGCACACCCCGGCCCGAGGGTGGATGCCACCAATGCTGGACGTCTCCCTCCCGGAATTGGCGGCCTGCGCAGCGGAGCAGGTGCTCGCGCACAAGGCATGGTTCGGCATGGATAAGTGCCATTACGTCCTGCAGCTGGTCGCGGAAGCCGAAGGCGCCGCCCGGCTGGTAGTATCCGGTTCGAGCCCAGAGACGGCAGGCAAGAGTCTGGTACAGGAGCCAGCCATTGGCCAGCACGTTGAGGGACCGGTCGGGAGTTTCCACCTGAACTGCGCCGAGCGTGTGGTTCCAGTACTGCCACACCGCTTCAAGTTCGCGGCGTGCAGTATCGGATCCGCGGAATCGCTGCAACAGGTTGCGGGCGTCGTCGCCGTCATTTCCAATCCCGAGCCTGAAGATGATCTCGCATTCCTGTCCATCAGCGAGTTCGAACGGAACCTGAATCGCGGCGCAGGGATCCAGGGCGGCGCCCGTCTTCCCGGAAAGGTGCAAACGAGTCATGGCAGCCGGACTCCGAAGTGTGCCGTTGCGCCCGAGGAACTCCTTCCGGTCGCCGCTGACGGTTCGAGTCTCATCATCCACGTCGAAAAAGGCAACTCGATCTGCAAACTCCGCGTTAAACCTGTTCCGCGCGAAAAGCGCGCCGCTGACGGGATCGATCCCGGTGATGACGTGCATTGCCGATTTCGACCGCAAATCTCCCAGCACCCATTCCGCGTATCCCGTAACGGAGAGCCGGCGGGTTCGGCCGGATTCGTTTCGCAATCTCAAAACCGTGAATTTAACAGGTGCGTCCAGAGCCACGTAAACCCACATTTCCGAGCGAACGCCAAGCTCCATGTGCTCGAAAACGCTGTAGCCGAATCCGTGCCGGCTGGCGTAAGGCTTCGCTCCGGGGCTTGGCAGCGGCGCGGGGGACCAGAAGTCGCCTTTCTCTTCATCACGGATGTAAAAGGCCTCTCCGCTGGAATCGCTTACGGGATCGTTGTTCCAGGGCGTGAGGCGGAATTCACGGGCATTCTCGCTCCAGGTACACGCTCCGCCGCTCTCTGTGACGACCGTTCCGAACAGCGGGTTCGCCAACACATTCGTCCACGGCGCCGGTGCTGCTTGTCCTTGTGCGGTCGTAATGACATACTCGCGTCCATCGGGAGTGAATCCCCCCAGCCCGTTAAAGAATTTCAGATCGCGGCGAGGCAATGCGGCTTCCGGCGGAGTTGTCGTACGGCGGGTTCGGGTCGATTTAAGGCTTGGGACTGGCGCTTCCACAGGGCTGCGCCGGTTGATCTGGTCCGCCAGTGATCCACGGCTGTCGCTGATGATGGCGCGAGCGACCGTTTGGAGCAGAACACGGTCCTCATCCGACATTTGCTCCGTGGGCCTTACGAAGATTCCTCCCGGATGATCGGTCACGTTTGATTCGATGCCTGCCGCTATCAATCCCATGATTTGCTCGTGGAGCCCTTGACGGTAACCGGCATGATCTTCGTTCCAGATGACCATATCGACTGCCAGTCCTTTCAGGCGCCAGTACGCATGAGCCTGCACGAGCTGGCGCACCAGATCGATATTGGCCCGGTCTCCAATTCGCACGAGCACGATCGGCAAATCTCCGGAAATTGCGTAACCCCACAGGCCGGATTGCCCCCGCGCGTTTTTGATGAGGATGCTCGGGTCGGCACGCAGTGAAGGATTTGCGTAAATGATGGAACCGGCGAGGCGTGCATAGAGTTGCGCGTCGGCTTCTGTAGCATTGAGTTGCCTTAACATTACCTGGCTGTGTGTCCACGCCAAGTCGAAAACACGATCCGCCATGTGCCGGTCCTGATATTTCTCAACAAGAGCCAGGCAAATGTCGCGTGCCTCTCCGATGCCGGAAACAATATTGATCGTTGCCCTACCTTCGGGGTCGAGCGTTATTTGACGGCGGATTGCAGCAATCGGATCCAGCACGGATCCCTCGCTGCCGGAGAGCTCCGAGGCGCCGGTCATCGCCTGCGGATCGTTGACGGTATGTCCCCGGCCGATGAACCGCATCCGGTCGGTTTCATACGAGACTTCTCCCGTCTCTGCGCCATGAACGGCCATTAAATGAAACATCCATGGAGCACTTTCGCCGACAGAGCGGGGCCGGCGAGTGCCGAGGATCGCGTGTTGCGCATGAACGATTTCAGTCTGAACGAAAAGATTGCTGAATGCCGGATGCAGCGCGTCGGCAGCAGGCGATGCAAGGACGATCTCTGCGTAACTCGTCACATCGATGGCCCGTCGCAACTTAGACCGGTTGGTGATGCGGACCCTGCGCAGTTCGATGTCATCCTCGGGTGAGACGGCAATCTCGGTATGGGTGTCCAACTCACGGTCGCTGGATCGGTACTCAGCCCGCGCTTCTGAAAAAATCGTTTCGTAAATCTGTGAATGCCTGAGCGCCGGCTGGTAGGTATTGGACCAGAACTTCCCGCTTGTAGCGTCGCGTATGTAACAGAATGTTCCCCAGTTGTCGCAGGTCGCGTCTTCGCGCCAGCGCGTGACAGCCATGTCTTTCCAGCGGCTGTAACCGCCGCCGGCGTTCGTTGCCATCACATGGTATCTGCCGTTGGACAACAACTGTACTTCCGGCATCGGCGTATCCGGATTGCTGAAGACACGTGCCGGCGTCTCAGGGCCGCTGGAAGTCATGCGTAAATCGGAATCCTCGGCTGATGGCGAGTAGAATGCCATAGTCTTGGGAACCCGCTCCTGGAGCAACAGTGTGGTCGCCTGGAACGATGGATCGGACTCGAATCGCTTCTGCATCGGACGTCCCAGGAGTAAATAGGCCAGGGAGAGAAAGCTCATGCCCTGATGGTGAGTCATAAAAGACCGTACCAAACCATTAGACTGTCCCCGGGGCAGTCGAGAAGGAGTGTAGTCGATCGCTTCATAGAATCCGTACTTTCCTTCAAACCCTTCTTCAGCGAGTCGCTCAAGATTCTGGCAAGCCGCCTCGGGTGCCACCATCAGGGCAAGCGCCGAGGCATACGGTGCAACGACTGTATCCTCGGCCAGCCCGCGTTTGAGCCCCAGGCCCGGCACCCCAAACGCCCTGTACTGATAGTTGAGATGGACATCAATCGCGTTATAGCCCGATTCCGAAATGCCCCACGGGATCTCTCGCTTTTTGCCATACTCGATCTGCCGGTCCACAGCCGCAATATAAGACCGGTCAAGCAGCGTATGGCCATACGTCGGCATGACCAGGAGCGGCATGAGATACTCGAACATCGAACCGCTCCACGAAAGAAGGATCGGTTGTCCCCCGGTGGAGGTAAGCAGGCGCCCCAGGGCAAACCAACTTTCCTGCGGCAGCAGTCCCTGAGCTATCGCAACGAAACAGCACAATCTCGCCTCCGAAGCCAGCAGGTCGTAATAGCTCGAATCCCGACGATGTTCGGTAGCGTTGTATCCCACAGTCAGCAAACTGGATGCCTTGTCGAAGAGAAAGTCGTACTCGATATTCGCGAACTCACCGGATTGCAGGGCCAGGTGTTCAATAGCGGCGATTCTTTCCCCTGCCCGCCGGCTGGCCTCGGCAATAAGCTGTCGAATGCCGCCCCGGTCCTTCCGGGCTCCCGCGATTGCATCGGCGCCCCGGCTTGCTTCAATTGCAGGCGGCAATTCCGCATCGAGCCTTGCCAGTTCGCGAAGGGTCGGGATCCCCTCGATGCCGCCGATCTCATTTAATCTCCCGGGAGATTCCGGAACCAGAACCCAGGGGGCGAGAAATGTCAGCTCATCGCAGGCGCGTCGGCATTGCCGGGCAAGTGTAAGAGCCCACCGCTTTGCCTGACTTTCAGGGCTATCGGCGTCGAAGGCGTCCAGTACAATAGCGGCGGATGCAGCAAGTCTGTCGAGCCGTTGCCGCGTCGCCGCGAGCGTCATTGGCCGGGCGTCTAATGCGAGATATTTCTGAAGATTAGCAATCTCCGACGGAGCGGTTTCTCCTGCAGCGTCTATCAGAGTTTTCAGCGTGTCGTTGAGCCCGTCAAACAGCCGCGCCCCCACGATTTTGTCATCGGGAAGTGTAAGCAGTCCCTGCCGCAAGGTCAGCAGGTGGCCTGAGAGGTTCCCGCTGTCTACCGTCGAAATGTACATGGGCAGCAGCGGTTTCAGCGACAGCGTGTCGTACCAGTTGTAGAAGTGGCCCCGGTGGCGTTCCAGCGCTTCCATCGTATGAAACGCATTTGCCGTGCGCTCGATGAG
>CAZPHK010000195.1:0-8668 GCA_964586015.1 uncultured Acidobacteriota bacterium
TCAGTTGCATGGTTGGGCTCGTACTTCAATATCGGCACCGGTACCCGGATTGCTGATTTGGGGTGCGGTCCCGGACTCTGCGCAAACCGGCTCGCAAAGCTCGGCGCAACCGTGACGGGCATTGACTTCTCGGCGCGGTCTATTGAGTATGTACGCGCAGAGGCAGAGAAGGGGGGGGTGTCCGCCAGATACGTCAACCAAAACTACCTAAACTTCAATACTGATGTCGGAAACCGGACATCGAGTAATTGATCTCCGAAGACTAATCTTTCTGGGCCAGTTCGATCAGCAGACCGTTTGTGGAACGGGGGTGAATGAAGACTACCTTTGAAGTTGGGTTAACCTGGATCGGCTCCTCGCTGACGAACTGCACGCCTTCCGCCCGGAGCCGCTTCATTTCCGCTTCCAGGTCGGGTACCCGGACGGAGATGTGATGCAGCCCGCCTCCCCGCTTCTCGACGAACTTCTGCATTATTCCCTCGGGGCCGACCGGTTCGATCAGTTCGATCGTAACTGCGGATTTCGATATCATTGTGGATTTGAATCCTGCTTTACTGTCGGTGAGTATGTCCCCAACTTCAAATCCGAACAGCCGGGTCATCAGTTCCACGGTCTCGTCCGTGTTTTTAACTACCATGGCGACGTGGTCGAATCTTTCAATCACCAGCATACCTCCACTGAATCCAGTCTCAAAAAAACAACATAACGCAAAGGCGCCAAGACGCTAAAAAATAAAATTTTTTAGCGTCTTGGCGCCTTTGCGTCAGAGTTCGCACAGTTCGATAAGAACTCCTGCAGTGGTCTCGGGATAAAAAAACGCAATGCGGCCGTGCGCTCCGGGCCTGGGGCAGCCTTCAATCATTTTTGCCCCGTTCCGTTCGAAATCGCAGATCGATGCATCCAGGTCCTCCACCTCGAAACAGAGATGGTTGACGGCGCCTTTCTGCCCCCGGACGATGCTTGAGATGTGGTCGTCTCCGGTGTCCGGCTTTGTGTGATGGAGGACTTCGATCGATGTGTCGCCTATGGACATAAAGCCTGCAAGAAGATCGATCCGCTTGTCTTCTTTAATCTCCGAGCATTCAAGCCCAAAGCCTTTGAATTGATCAATAGCCTTTTCGAAGTCGTCCACCATAATGGCGATATGCCGCAGCTTTTTCAGCACGGTTTCGTTCCTCCTATCAGCGCCAGTTTTTTCTTCTGACTTCTGGCTTCTGCCAGCGGGCCTGTTATTTATTAAGCACGCAGGGCGAACACAAGGTTCGCCCCTACGTTCTTTTTAACCTTTTTCATTGCCGACGATACAGACACTGCCGATGCCCGTACCGGCGTTTCCGCCCAGGTTCTGCGTCAATCCCCGCCTTGGATCTTTGACCTGCCGGGCCCCCGCCTTTTCCTGAAGCTGCTTGTAGACTTCGTACATCATTCTTAAGCCGCTGGCGCCCAGCGGGTGGCCGAAGCATTTGAGACCGCCGTCGGTATTGACCGGCACTTCCCCGTCCAGCTTGAATGTTCCGGCTTCGATATCTTCGCCCGCTCTTCCCCTGGGGCTGAATCCCAGGTCTTCGTACAGGATCATTTCGTGAATCGTGAAGCAGTCGTGCACCTCAGCGATACTGATTTCCTTTCGGGGATTTTTGATTCCCGCATCCTCATAGGCTTTTCTGGAAGCGAGCACATTCTCTTCGATGTGCACAAAGTCGTAGTCCTGCCGCATCGCCCCCTGGCGGGCTCCGACGCATATGTTCAGGGCTTTGACATAAATGGGATCGGCTCTGAAATTCTTCGCCAGGTCGGCCCGCACTACGACTGCGGCCGCCGCTCCGTCGCTGACGCCGCAGCAGTCGTAAAGCCCGAGAGGCCAGGCCACAATCGGCGCGTTCACTACCTTCTCGATGCTCAGTTCATTGTTGAAATGCGCTTTTGGATTCAGGCTGCCGTTGTGATGGTTTTTTACCGCGATCTCCGCCAGGAGCCTCTTGCCCGCGTCGGGCTTCAGCTTATAGTCGTTGAAATACCGGGTTGCCATGTACGCGAAGGATGCCGGGGCGCTGTATCCGGGGCCGATCCCGGAAGTGCCGTCGGGATTGTCTCCTACAATCGCCGGACCTTTAACGCCGGTGGTTCCGGCGTCTTTCAGCTTCTCCACCCCGATGGCAAGCGCCACATCGCAGGCGCCGGATATGATCGCGTAGCTGGCGGCCCTGAGCGCTTCGGTTCCCGTGGCGCACATATTTTCCACACGGGTCATGGGGATGTATTGAAGCCCCAGCGGAGACAGGGTGATGGCGCTGAATCCGGAGAACACGGTGCCTATCCAGGCTGCCTGTATCTGTTTCGGTTCGATGCCCGCATCTTCGAACGCTTCATAACCGGCTTCCACGAGAAGATCTTCCACGCCTTTGTCCCATAGTTCTCCGAATTTGGTGCAGCCCATACCTACAATTGCCACTTTGTCTTTAATGCTTTCCATCCTTTTTCCTCCGTAGGGGCTCTGTCACACTGCCGGTTTTGCTTTCCAGAAATAATTCACAATTCCCCGCCCCTGGTACATCTTCCTGAAAGTCATTTCCACGGGCATGCCGATAGCCACGTCATCCAGGACGTAATCCGTCAGCTCGCAGATCAGCCTCCCGCCTTCATCGAAATCCACAACTCCGTTCAAGCCCGGAGGATTGAGTGTGGGCTGCAGCTGGTCGATCGCGTAGCTGAAGAGTTTTCCTTTCCTGTCGGAAAATTTGTAGTCTTCAAAATTATCTTTGGCCTGGCATGTGGCGCATACCCGTATCGCCTGCCCGATGGGATGAAACTGTGGCGTGCCGCAGCTCAGGCATCGAACGCCGTACAGGGCCGAGATGCTTCTCCGTTCCCTCCACCGGCTGCTCAGCGAGGGTTCCGTCCGCTGGGGAAGACTGGACGCTTCAACGTTTATGAAATCGCGCCAGATGAGGTATTTGCCGTAGTCGACCGGTGTCGTTTTCGCCAGCATGTCTTTAAACCCGATTCGTCCGCGCAACCCGGCGATTGCGTCCTTAACGCGAAATACGAATGCATCGCACCCGTCTCCATAACCCGCGAAGAGGATCCGGTCCCCCGGCTGGGTGTCTTCGAGCGCGGCCGCCAGCATTATGAGGGCCGCCGCGGCCCCGGCGTTGCCGATACGGGTAAACAGCGGATCCTGGATCTGACCCTTTTCAAATCCCAGCTTTTTGGAAAGGATCATGTGCTCCCTGAGGTCCGATGCGTGGAATACAATTTTGGCGAAGTCTCCCGGCACGGCGGCGCATTTCTTCATCAATCCGGAAACGGCTTCCTGCATCGTCGGCAGGTAGCCCTCGGTATCGATAAACCTTCCTTCGGCGGATTGGACGAAATCGTCTTTCCCCGTCCTCCAGATGTCCGTGAAGTCGCTGAAGATCGTATAGCTTTCTTCAATATCGGCAATGGTGTTTTCGGATCCGACCGTGACGGCAGCCGCTCCATCGCCCAGAAGTTGTTCGAACCGGCCCTTGGGCGCACCCGGGCGACAGTCCGATGCGGTTACCAGGACGCTTGTAGCGGCACCGCTCTGAACCGCGGACAGCGCGGATTTCATGGCTATGGCACCCGCCCTCAGGGAATTCGTAAAGTCCGAGGTCGGGCTGTTCCTTTGAAGATCCAGGGCGCTCGCAACAATGGCAGCGCACTGCTTTTCCCTGTAAGGGGCCGTCGTTGTTGCAAGGTATAATCCGTCCACCGCTTCCTTGCTCAGGCGCATGCAATTCCGGGCGGCCGCGACAGCCATTGTTATGCTGTCCTCATCGTAGCCGGCAACCGCTTTTTCTCCTCCCGCGCTCTTGCTGCCCCAGAATTTGGCGGTTTCCTCCAGGCTCAACCTGTACCTTGGGATATAAGCTCCGATTGAAGTGATTCCTGCCATATATCCGCTTTCCCCTTTCTTTCGCCGGACTGCTGCGTCTGTCCGTTACAATTCGATTTCCTTTAAATCGGGTGATATGTGCAGCTTCGGTTCCGTATAGGCCTGCACCTCTTCGGGCGTCCACCCGGGCGCGGTTTCCCTGAGAAGCAGCCCTTCAGGCGTCACCTGGATAACGGCAATATCCGTAAAAATCTGGTCCACGCAGCCTATCGCCGTGAGCGGGTAGCTGCAGTTCTTGAAGATTTTCAAATGTCCTTTGGGGGTCACATGCTCCATGGCGACAATCACGCTCTTGCAACCGCTGGCAAGATCCATGGCGCCGCCGATGTTGCCGATTCCCCGTTCCGGGAATGTCCAGTTCGCCAGATCGCCTTTCTCGGATACCTGCAAAGCCCCGAGTACGGAAATGTCGATATGCCCGCCCCGGATCATGGTAAACGAGTCTGCGTGATGGAAAAAACACATGCCGGGAAGCGGCGAGAAGGGCAACCCGTTGGCGCCCAGGTAATAGGGTTTTTCATCTTCCGTGTTTTCGGGAACGCCGCCGAAACCCAGAACCCCGTTTTCGGCATGGAAGATGACTGTCCTGCCTTCCGGCACGAAATTTGCCGCCAGGGTCGGGATTCCGGCGCCCAGGTTCACCACGGAGCCGTCCGGAAATTCTTTCGCTACGCGCAGGGCAATGGTCTGCCTGTCAAGCCGCTCTTTCATGATTTTTCCCCTCCCGGAATCTCGACGACGCGGTCGACAAAGATCCCGGGTGTAACAACATGTTCGGGATCGATCTCTCCGGCGTCGACAATGCGATCCACTTCGACAATGGTCGTTTTGGCGGCCATTGCCATAATCGCGTTAAACGACCGCATGATGCCGCGATACGTCAGGTTTCCCATCGTGTCTGCGCAGTGGGCCCGGATCAGGGCGTAGTCCGCCTTCAGAGCGAACTCCAGCAGCATCTCCCTGCCATCTATAACCCGCTTCTCCTTGCCCTTTTCGATGAGTGTCCCCACGCCGGTCGGCGTGTAGAAGGCGCCGATTCCTGCGCCCCCGGCCCTGATTTTTTCCGCCAGCGTTCCCTGCGGCACATATTCCAGCTCTACTTCGCCTGCAACATACTGCTTTTCAAAAGCGCAGGGCTTGGACATTACGAGGGAGGCAGGCACGCTGCAGATCGCTTTCTTTACCTGCCTGTTTTCGATCAGGATTTCTTCATCTATGAACGGCTTCCCGCCGAGCGACCCGATTCCGAGCCTTCCGGAAACTCCCGCGCCGTTGACGATCATCGTGAGGTTTCCGGCTCCCTGATCCTTCAGGGCGGATATGAGATTCTGCGGTTTGTCCGCCGCGTGCCCGAAACCGCCGAACATGATCGAAGCTCCATCGGGGATATCCGCCACGGCTTCGCTAAAGGTCGAAAAGACTTTTTGTTTCATTCCATTGTCCCCTGGAAACAGTTTTTTGCTTCCTGCTTCAATGCACCGATTCGCGTGCCATATCTACAACCGATCCGGTTCCCATCCTACGGTCTTGTCGCTGTGGTTCCAGATTACTTCGGGAACGGGGCCCGGGTACATTGACTATTTCTTTTTTTCGCGCAGCCCGCCCCTGCCTCCCAGGTGCTGCCCGCCGTCGAACTTGATGGTTTCGCCCGTCATCATGCGCGCGTCTTCTATCATCCAGACTATGGCGTTCGCCACATCCTCCGCCGTTGCCATCACTTCCATCGGCGTTGTGCGGCGAAGCGACTCGCGCAGCCCCTCGAAGGCTTTTTCTCCCAATCCCTTCCGGAGCCAGCGCGTGTCGATGGCGCCCGGAGCGATCCCGTTGACCCGGATCTCCGGGCCGAAAGTGCGGGCGAAACATTTCGTCATGTTGATAACCGCTGCCTTCGAAGCGGAATAGGCGATGGAGCTTCCATGTCCTAAAAACCCCGCAATGGAGACGACATTGACGATAGCGCCCTCTCCGGCCTTCCGCATGTGTGGAACGGCGGCGCGGGAACAGAAGAAGTTCCCCAGCAGGTTCGTGCGAAGTATTTTCATCCAGATATCTTCGGTCAGCGCTTCCAGGTTGCTGAACTCGATGAATTCCGTTACGGCGGCATTGTTTACGAGAATTTCCAGGTGCCCGAAGCGGTCCACGGCGGTCCGGATCAGCCTCCGGCAATCCGCATCAACGGAAACGTCGGCCTGAACCGCGACAGACTCGACTCCCTTGGCGCGGCACAGCTCCACCGCCTCCTCAGCCTCGGCACTGCTGCGGCTGTAATTAATGACCACGGAGCATCCCCGTTCCGCCAGGCCGAGAGCGGCCGCACGGCCCACTCCCACCGAACTGCCCGTAACCACCGCCGCTTTCCCCTGCAGTTCCATAACCATTCCTCTCAAGAAGCGCGCGTCAATGATCGCTACACGGCCGGTGCTCTTTTATTCAGATAGGATTTAATGAAAAGGATAATGATCAGGGACAGGACGGCCACGCCGGCTATGAAGCACCAGCCGGCGTTGAACCCGCCGGTCCAGTCTCTCAGAAAACCGAGCGTCTGCGGGCCGATATACCCGAAAATACCCGTTCCGAACGCCACCGCGCCCATAACGTTTCCCATTTCCCTTCCCGATGCCAGCCAGGACGCCAGAGCATAGCTCTGCTGGGAAGCGGCCAATCCGACCGCGACCACGACGGCTGTGGAAATCCTGTAAATCAGCAGATTGTCCACCGTCATGGCCAGTGCAGCCGGGATGAGAATCACCATCATCAGGGCCATGACATTCCATTTGTCGTACCTGTCCATCAGCCAGCCCAGCAGCATGTTGCCGAAGATCGCGGCAATAAATCCTATGCTGAGAATAAAGGCTGTATCTGTCGCAGCCAGGTGGAATACCTCCTTGCCCTCCATGGGGACGTAGTGTGTGGCGTTGTAAAATCCCACTCCGACCATTCCCTCCAGCAGGGCGATCGCCCAGAGGATCGGATTCCGGAACACGCTTTTAGTCTTCGCTGCGCCGGATGGTGTGACAGTCTTTTCCGGCTCCGGCCTGCCGGGAATCGCATCGGGTTTCGCTTTGGTCCTGTAGAAAAAGTAGAAAACGACAGCGCCGATGAACGCTATGACCGCGAAGGACTGGATGCCGCTGCGCCAGCCGTAATTCACTCCGATATGGCTTCCTACAGGACCGCCGATTACGAATCCCAGGGCCGATACCGCTCCGATCGTTGCCATGGACCGGCTTCGGACCGATTCGGGAGCCGTGATAGCGATCGCTGTCATGACGCAGACAAATGCGGGGCGATAGCCTATAAGCCAGATTGTGTGCCCGGCAAAGGCCGTCAGCGTATTCCATGCCAGGCTCAGAAGGACCAGCCCCAGAATGACGACGAGAAGACCTGCAGCCAGCACGTTCCTTTCCCCGAAGCGCTTGGCAAGCATTCCTCCGGGCACGCTGAGAAGCAGCGCGCCCAGGCCGTACATCCCTGTGAAGAGGCCGTACTGGGAGTAGGTCATTCCGAAATTTTCCCTGATGGCGGGGTAAAGGGGCGCCGCTCCCAGGTTCGACATTTGAAGCACGAGCATGGCGAAAATGGTCACGCCGAAGGGAATCCACCAGTTTCCGTCCGCTCTTTCGTTGGCATCGATTGTCGTCATTCCGTTTCCCGTTTCCCGTTTCCCGTTAAAAACCAAGAACGGGAACCATGGACGTAGTTTGTTGGGCTGCTTAGATTTTTCCCAAGGCCCGAAGGACCTTGTCCGGTGTAATGGGGAAGTCCAGAATCCATTTCCCGGTTGCGTTGTATATGGCGCCCGCGGTAATGGCGGACAGGGAGGCGCCGACGTCTTCCCCGATGCCGCAGGATCCATAGGTTGAATATCCCAGGTGCGTCTCATGCAGGTTGCATTCGACAACCGGGTAGTCGTTCATGGTTCCCAGGTGATACCCGAGGTGGTCGTAGTTCAAGCCGACGCCGGTTTGCGGACAGCAGATTTTTTCCTCCGTGGCGCTTCGGCCCAGTCCCATGTAGGCGCCGCCGTACTGCTGGCCTTCGGCGCCGGGCGGATTGAAAACACGACCGACGTCGTTGACGCAGACAATGCGGCTTACGTCCACCCGGCCGGTTTCGGTATCCACCTCGACCTCGATGAAATGCGCCTGCCGGCTCATGAAATACATCCGGGGATCCGGTTTTCCTTCCGATGTCAGGCCGGATGCCTTGCGCGTGACGGCATGGGATATGGCCGGATCGATGACCCAGAATGGATTCGCCACCTCGGAAACCCGTTTTTTGTTGGACGGATCCTCCTTTTCAAAAACATCGCTGTCCCGGATATCCAGATCCTCCGGTTTTCTGCCCGGAAAGAAGATCATACCTGAGGGATTTTCCCGGATCGCGTACTGCAGTATTTTCTGTTTCAACTCCCGGGCGGCCAGAACCAGTTGTGGAGTGGTGCTGACCGTACCGAAGGATCCTCCCGGCTCCGAAAGGTAATAGGTATTGTTGTCTGTTTCCCGTTCATGCAGCAGCGTGTCTTCGTACTTCAGCCCGATCTCTGCGGCCACGCACCGGCGGAAACCCGATTCGGAGTCGATGCCTGCGTCACACCGCGATCCTACGATGGTGACCTTCCCGTCGCGAAGGATCAAACACACAAAGCCGGGGGCGAGAATTCCCGAAAGCTCGACGGCCCATTCGTTGATGGACATGAATCCCATCCCGTGCATCTTCCCGTTCGGAAGTTTCCGGGCGCCCGGAGGG
>CAZPHK010000196.1:0-8661 GCA_964586015.1 uncultured Acidobacteriota bacterium
AGCTTCCCCATCCTGCTCGCGGGAGGAGCCATTTTGCCGAGATTGTCTAAGACGAACGGGATCTCGCAGCCATGAAACGAACCGAACTTCTCGCCTTTCATTCCTGGCGGCACGAAGTCGAAGAAGTACATGTAGGTGTCCTTGTTCACCGCCGACTGCAGTATTGAGAGTTTTTTAGCGGGATATGCGAAATCGGCGGCGGTGACGAACCTGTTGATGGCACCCTTGACCCCGCCTGGTCCATCAGGCGGAAAGAGCTTGAGGATTTTCTCCGAAAGGTCTCCGACTACCGATTCGATGAACTTCTCCTAGCCGGCTTCTTTAAGATAGTCAAACGTGCTTCCCATGAAAATGGTGACCTCGTCCTTGTTGGTGCCTATCAGCATCGGAACAGGGGCTTGCTTCCCTTTCTCGAACAAGGCCATCGGGTATTCGGGAATGACATAGCCGTCAATGACCGGTCGGTACTTGATCCCCTTCCCAAACAGGCCGATCGCTGGTGAGGACTTCGCAAGCACTTCATCGGCGGGAATGGCGCGAAGCGAGGATGCAGTGAAAGGCTTGGTGGTGCCGAATGACTTTGCGAGCGTTTCTCCCTGTTCCTCAAGCGTCTTCAAAGTGTTGGTAACACCGAGTATAGATCCGCTTTCCAAGATCGCCCGATGGAACAACCCCCTTGCGAGAGGAGAGACCAGTAGGCACCCGACCGAAATCGCGCCCGCGGATTCGCCGAATATCGTCACGTTACCGGGATCTCCGCCAAATGCGGCGATGTTGTCGCGCACCCATTCCAGCGCGAAGATCTGGTCGAGCAGCCCGTAGTTGCCGCTGACCTTGTGTTCGGATTCCGCCGAGAGCGCAGGATGACCGAAATAGCCGAACGGTCCGAGCCTATAATTAATGGTAACCAGGACCACGCCCTTCTGTGCGAGCCGGCTGCCGTCGTAGTAAGGCATCGATCCCGACCCGGTTGTGCATCCGCCACCATGTATCCAAAACATCACGGGGAGCTTTTCGCTACCAGTCTTCGACTTGGTCCAGACGTTGAGGTACAGGCAGTCCTCGCTCATCTTCTGTTGTTCCTTGCTTCCGATGATTTTGTCTTCGGGCTGCAGGCAGGAGTCGCCGTAGTGGTCGGCCTTGCGAACGTCCTGCCACTTGGTGGGAAGTATCGGCGTCTTCCAGCGCAGATTACCGACTGGAGGCGCGGCGTAGGGTATGCCCTTGAAGGCTGCAATGCCGGGTACAACATCGGACTCCACGCCCTGTAGAAGGCCGGATGTGATCTTCACCGGGGTCGAGAGCCAGGCGCTATCGAGAAGGTCTTCGGCTCCAATGAGTGTCGAACCAGCAAACATAAGTAGAAGGAGGATCAGGATCGATCGGTTCATGGGCAACCTCTCAGTCGTTCGGTTAACTGTGGAAAAGCTTCACATCTCAACTCAACTAACACAAATATCATGCCATAACCTATGATTCAAAAGAACAAATCAGAAAAACTTTATTGCACAATGTTCAATCCGTTGTGTCATTTGCGTATTGCATGGAGGTTCTACAGGGTGAGATCTGTACGGCTGTTATTTCATGTTGCAATTGAGCGCTGTTCTGAAAAGTGAATTTTGGGTCGGGAAACGGGAAGTAATCAGAATATCGCTTAGGATTGGCATTCAAATCTCTAAGTGCTTTCGCAAATTATTAAGCTGGGAGCCTAAGAAACGCCGGTTTCTTACTTCAGTTTTGGATACGACTGTGGTAAATGTTCGGGAAATGTGGGCGATTTTAGGAGGAAAAGTTGAAAGATGAAAACCTGTAAGTCTTTTGTTTTCATGGAGCCAGCGCGCGGATTTGAATCGCGGACCTACTGATTACGAACTGTGTTCCGTTCCTTTAGAATCAACAATTTACGCGGTTTCCGGTACGATTTTCCGCATTTTGCCGCCTTTTTCCACCTGAATCGGTAAACAAATCGGCAAGCAATCGGCAAGCGCGATTATCTGAAGATTTCATCTGAAAACAGCCCAGCCTTAAGGCAAAAGACGGTGCAGAAAACACGGCGGGTTGCGACGTCGATTCTGGATAGGCAAACAGTAAGAACATCTGAGATAAATTCCAATCCGTCATAAGACTCACAGGATTTTAGTTCCAGAATACTTCTTAAAGGAACTGAACTCAAATTCACTTGTCCTGTTTCGACAATACGGCTAAAAGCACGATGTAGATTCCCACATCACAGGAGTAGCGCGCATTTTGAACTAATATGCCCAGGATAGTAAGCATGAGCTAGAAAATTTCCCGATTTTGCGGCAATTGGCTCCTTTGGATTTCATATAGGACAGCTTATTTAGAGTAAAGAATCCATAAAATGGCCGCTGTTCCGGAAATGGCTCCTCGTCCGCCATCCCTGCTTGGATTTCAATTGTCTCGAAATCCAAGGTGGCAACCGTTTCGAAGAGGAACGCCAGTCTGTCATGATCGGTTGCGAATAGCTCCATTCGGTTCTATGGTCAGGTCATGACAAATCCGATTAATGCCGATGAGCGGTTGGCCCTTGCTTGGGTGATATCCGGCACTAGGATCGAAAGCCCTGTCGCTGGGATACCTATCGGAGAGCGTCGGAAAGTGTCGGAGGGAGAATCTTGAGGGTAGCCATAATTAAGCTTGACACGAATTTCGGCTTGCCGTAATATGTTTGGCATGCCGAAACATGATCGTTTAAGAGGTTAAAAATGACACTTGCCGATACGTTAACAGCGAGCTTAGAAGACTATATTGAGGCAATCTTTCACATCATCGCGGAGAAACAGGCGGTGAGGCCCAAGGATATTGCAAAGCGATTGAGGGTGAGCAACTCGTCGGTGACAGGAGCGCTTCACTCCCTGGCCGAAAAGGAACTGATCAACTACGCCCCTTACGATGTAATCTCCTTGACTCCAGCCGGAAAAACAGCCGCCAAGGATGTGGTGCGTCGCCATGAGGTCCTCCGCGATTTTTTTATCAAGGTTCTTGCTGTGGAAGAGCATGATGCTGACGAAGCGGCCTGTCAGATGGAGCATTCGATCACTAAAATTATTTTGGAGCGGTTCATTCAATTCGCCGAATTTATTGAAGTTTGCCCTCGCGGCGGGTCAAAGTGGATTGCGGGATTCGGTTACCACTGCGATCATGATGATTCTCAGGAGAACTGCGAAAGGTGTATCTCCGCAACTCTTGAAGAAGTGAAACAACGCAGACAACAAGGAGACCGGGAGGCGATGAAAAAAGCAAAATTGAAGGACTTGGATCCTGGGCAAAAGGGAAAAGTACTGAAGGTAAACGCCCAGGGAGAAACGAACAAAAGGATTGTCGAGATGGGTGTCACGCCGGGGGCTGTCGTTGAGGTGGAGCGAGTGGCTCCCTTGGGCGACCCTATCGATATCAAGGTGAAAGGTTATCATCTCTCTTTGCGGAAAGACGAAGCAGATGGGATCGAGATCGAAGTGTTATAGGTGGCTGTCAAATCCGATTATGAGGTTTTTGCAATGCCGTTAACAATTGTGCAAGAAGGCAGGCGCGTGCGATTTATTTCCGTAAATGCAGGTCATGGGCTCCAAGGCAGGTTGGCCTCTATGGGACTGGTTCCGGGAGTGGAGATCGAAGTGCTCCGGAACTCTCTCAATGGACCGTTTCTTATAGCACTAAAGGGCAGTCGGATAATGTTGGGCCGCGGCATGGCCCAGAAGATCTTTGTAGAGTAAATTTTTTTGCGTTGTAGTTTCGGGATACCGAAAATTATGCGCCTTTCCAAAGAAACCTGTGGGAGCCCATCAAGAATAGAACAGGAGAACAAGTTAAGCCTATGAAACCCAAGGTATCAGTCGCCCTCGCGGGCAACCCGAATTCAGGGAAAACAACCATATTCAATGAATTGACAGGTGCTCGCCAGCACGTGGGGAATTATCCCGGTGTGACGGTGGAGCGCAAGGAAGGGTTCTGCCGGCACGGCGATACTGAACTTCAGATCGTTGACTTGCCCGGAACATACAGCTTGTCCGCCTACTCGGCAGAGGAATTGGTGGCCAGGAACTTCATCATTGATGAAAAGCCGGATGTCGTCGTCGATATTCTCGATGCCTCGAACCTTGAGAGGAACCTATATCTTGCGGTTCAACTCATGGAACTCGGCATACCCCTCGTGCTGGCCTTTAACATGAGCGATATGGCCAAAGCACGTGGGTACGAATTCGACATAGAGAAACTCGCACGGTTCTTCGGGACCCGTATCGTGCAGACTGTCGGTTACAAGGGTGCGGGGATGAAGGAACTTCTCGACGCCATTATCTTAACGGCGAAAGAAGGCACGCCGAAGGTAGATCAAAACGGAAAAAGATTATCGCCGAGCAATCTTTCTTCCAGAACCAGCCTTCGAGAGCTGCACCGACAAATCCCTATAATCAACTATGGGAGGGAAATAGACGAAGAGATCGAAAAAATTGAATCCCTAATCAGAACGAACGGTTCAATTAATGGGGAATATGATGCGCGATGGCTTGCGGTGAAACTACTTGAGAACGATAAGGAGTTGCGGGCCACGGTTGTATCCCCCAAAGTAAACGAGCAGGTCGAGAAAAGTATTTCACACATTGAGAAGGTACTCGGCGAATCCGCCGAAACCACTATCGCCGGAGCAAGGTATGGATTCATCTCCGGCGCTTGCCAGGAAGCAGTTCGTTCCACCATAGAGATCCGCCATACAGTCTCGGACAGGATAGACTCCGTAGCCACGAACCGCGTCTTCGGTCTTCCAATCTTCCTGGGACTGATGTACCTCGTATTTCATCTCACCTTCACCTTGGGAAATCCACCCATGGGGTGGATTGAAGTATTTTTCGGATGGTTGGGCGGTGTGGTCGAAGGCTGGTGGCCAGCGGGATCGGGAAGTCTGCTGAAGTCGCTCTTGGTAGATGGCATCATCGGCGGCGTTGGCGGTGTCATCGTGTTTCTGCCAAACATTCTGCTGCTGTTTCTCGCCATTGCGATCCTTGAGGATTCCGGTTATATGGCACGAGCAGCGTTCATCATGGACCGTTTAATGCATAAGATTGGATTGCACGGCAAAAGCTTCATTCCGATGCTTATCGGATTCGGTTGTTCCATTCCAGCGATCATGGCGACCCGGACCCTGGAAAACCGGCGGGATAGATTAACGACAATGATGGTGATTCCGCTTATGAGTTGCGGCGCCCGGCTGCCGATTTATGCGCTCATCATCCCAGCCTTTTTCCCCCATGTGTGGCACGCGCCTATGCTATGGATTATCTACGTTATTGGCATTCTGCTTGCCATCATAAGCGCAAAACTTCTTCGCAGTACGATCCTTAAAGGAGAATCTGTGCCGTTTGTGATGGAACTGCCTCCGTATCGGATGCCGACATTAAAGAGTGTGATTATCCACATGTGGGAACGTGGCTGGCTTTATGTAAAGAAAGCCGGGACAATCATTCTCGGCATATCAATTATGTTGTGGGCGATGATGACCTTCCCCAGTCTGCCCGCTGACAAAGCAGCGCATTTTGAGATGACACGGCAAGAAATCCAGACAGGAGGTTTAGGGGAAGAAGAAAAGGCCGGGCAACTTGCCTCCATTGACAACCAGGAGGCAGAGGCAATGCTGATCAATAGCACAGCCGGTCGTATCGGACACAGCATTGAACCCATTCTAAAACCGATGGGCTTTGATTGGAAAATCGGCACTGCGCTCATCGGCGCGTTTGTCGCAAAAGAAGTCTTTGTTGCCCAGATGGGTATCGTCTACTCCGTAGGCGAAGTGGACGAGGAATCGCAAACGCTCCGGGACGAACTCCAGAACACCTATACCCCATTGATCGGTTTTTGCATCATGCTTTTTTGCCTCATCAGCGCACCGTGCATGGCAACCATCGCTATTACGAAGCGAGAAAGCAACTCGTGGCGGTGGGCGTTGTTCCAGCTCAGCGGCTTGACAGTTCTGGCTTGGGTCCTGACTGTCGCGGTTTTTCAGATTGGCAGTATGCTGGGCAGAGGAATGGGATAGGAGGCTTGTGTGCTTGAGATCATCATCGTAGTGGTAATCGTAGCCATCGTAGCTTTCATGTCAGGAAGATCATTCTATCGAACCATGACAGGCAAGAATGAAGGATGCAGTTGTGTTGATAACTGCCAGGGTTGTTCCTATAAAGATTCTTTGGAAACAGATAAAGAGCAGGATGCAGAAATATGACAGCTTATGAAGTTCTTGCCAAGAATGTTGAAGACATCCAGGCAATGCTTGAAAACCATGGATGTCTTTTGAGTTGCTTGAGGGAAGGAGGTGATGCACCGGTTCTGCGCCAATGCATTTTGGCGTGCCCTTATAAACAAAAACTCAAGGATACACTGCTGGAGACTATCCATATACTCGAAGAGTCAAGGAAAGCATTCAAATCCAAACAGCTTGAGGCGTTGAGAAAGATGTTGGTCAAGGTCCTGGTGGAAATCGCCTAACCCTTGAAATCGAATAATAGGTCCTACGGCCCGGCACTTGGAGCTGGGAAGTGAGGGCGTGATGAGATCGGTGTAAAAATGCCGAACTTGTTGCGCCCTTTTTGTTTGCTCATAACTACTAAAAGGAGAAATTAAAAAATGCATAAAGTCGGAATATTGGCGATGGGAGTATTGATGATCCTGCTTACGGCTGAATCATCGAACGCTGACGAAGCTATCGTTTCGTGCGAAGAGATTAATGCCATGAAAGGCAAACTCGAATATTTGGAGGAGAAATTGGGGCAGGATAATGGTGAAAAAACGCTTTCATCGGTCATTGCCGGGCTGGATGTCACCGGTGGGATCAGCGCTGGTTGGTTTTACACCTCCCATACCGGTGAGGACTCATCCGACAACGAATGGCTGCTTTCAAACCTCTTGATCGAGATTTCCCAGAAGGATAAGACTTTGCCGGTGGGCTTTGCTGCCGCCATTGGCGAAATATCGACCCCGTCACTTCTCAGCACATCGGAAAATACGAATGATATCCATATCGAATATGCTTCCCTGACCTTGACCCCCATCGATGGGCTCACAGCAGAAGTCGGCTTGCTTCAACCCAATGCCGGCTATGAAAATACTTATACATTCAACAACAGCAATACATTCCTCGGTGCCGTCGCCTCCCAGCAGCCATACAATGCCTATGGCGGCAGGTTTGGTTATGACATCAAGGGAATTTACATCTATGGCGGGTATTACCGGAACCGACTCGATGACGGGGAATATGTGGCCTACGATTCTGTCCCCGACAAATCTTGGGAACTCGGGATCTCGGGCAAGATATTCGGCGCTGATGTCAGCGTCTACAATTACCATCTCGAAAACCTGAGGGGTTTGACAGGCGCGGTGATCCAGCGCACCGTTAGCAATGTCGATCTTGCCCTCAACGTGGATTATTGGAGATGGGACGGCAGCATAAAGAGCGCCCAGGTGGAGGACGATTCCATTGGGGGCGCGTTGTATGTCGTTCCCCACTTCGGGAAGTTCACCATCCCGTTGCGTCTGGAATACATTGATCAGGGTAAGAGTGGAATCTACCTCGACAGTGTCAACGCAAAACAAATTTACTCCACCACCCTAAGCCCGACATACAACATCCTTGACAACGCCTATGTCCGGGCTGATATTGGCTATGTTCACGCTAAAGACGGTTTCACAGACAACGATGGAAATACGAAAAGCGACCGTGTCTGCCTCGCGGTTGAAATAGGATATACATTTTGAAAATGGTTTGTTGTCCAGTATGTAAGCCCCTATTGGCGATTGGGACAGCGATGACGTTTGGGCGTTTGGTATAAGGGCATAACCGGCTTTCTGAGTTAACATAATAAGATTGCTCATCTGTTTGTTTGCCATGACATACAGCTGAGCCCGAACCCAAGCTTCTGCGGATGGGTGTTCGTCGGTTTCGAGTACGGGATCGCACATGCTCCGATATTGTGAAAGAGTGCCCTGGTAGCAGGCCAGGAAATCGTCGGGCCAGCTGCCGATGCCTTGCTCTGCCAACCGGTTGATCACCCATTGCGCTTCTTCTGCGGCTCCCCCCAATTAGGACTAACTAATAAAGCATAATATTCCCCTCTTGAACCATTGGGGGGCCATTTTTCATGGGAAATTACTAGCCACTGCTTTTGTCCCGGCAACAACGGCTCCTTTTTAAACCGGCGCTGGCAGCTGTGATTCCAAATCCAGTCTTGCCAACATCATATCCTTTATCATCGAAATAAATAATGGAGCAAGGTCCGAAGTAATCAGTTCCAGGCCGTGAATCAATCAATAGCTTTGAGGATTTATTCGACTTGGCGCCTTGGGATGCGTAGGATTTTGGTTGCAGTTTTGGATACAGCAGTGGTATATGTTCGGCAAATGTTGTCGATTTTAGGAGAAAAATCAGAAAAGTGAAAATCCGTAAGTGCTTTGCTTTCACGGAGCCAGCGCCCGTATTTAAACCGGGGACCTACTGATTACGAACTGTGTGCTGGTTCAATAGAATCAACAGCTTACGCGGTTTCGGTAACGATTTTCCGCATTTTCCCGCTGTTTTCCACCTGAATCGGTAAACAAATCGGCAAGCAATCGGCAAGCGAAACTGGCCCAAATTCCAGACAGGATCTGGTTGTT
>CAZPHK010000197.1:0-8653 GCA_964586015.1 uncultured Acidobacteriota bacterium
CGGCTTCGGAGGTATCCGGCATCTGCGTATACCTGGCGAGCGAAGATTCCTCTTACATGACCGGGGCCGTTTTGCTCCTGGACGGCGGCGCGGCGATCGTCGATGTCGCCGGGGCCGCGCTCAGTGACAGCGGGAATAAATGGGGGGCCTCGGCTGCCCCGAAATAAAGAGATTCTCTATAACGCTTCATCAGTATTTTCCAGGTTATAATCGCCTTAACAGGCTGATCAAAAACTACGGAAGGAGACAATCCGCAATGAACCGCAAGCAATTCATGGAATATGTCGCACATTTCAACAATCGCAGATTCGACAAGGTAGCCGGCTACTTCAGGCCGGACGTCACTCTGGATTACCCCGACAATTTTATGGGCCCACAAAAACCGGGCGTCACCGGAAGAACACTCCACGGACCGAAAGAATTTATCGCCAACTATAAGGCGCTGACCGCGAACGTCCGGGAAGTTCTCAACGTGGGGACCTTCATTTCCAGAGGCAGGCAGTTCTGCGTTGAACTTATTACCGAGTTCTATGTTTTCAAGAACCCCCCGAAAGGCGCACCCGGAGCCCAGTGGAAAAAGGGAGAAACCCATGTTCTGAACCAGAACGTGCTCTACGATCTGGATGAAAAAGGGAAATTCAAGCGCATCCGGATTTTTCATCATCGCCATCTTGATCCTAAGGTGCTGAAAAAGAAATAGGCTGCCTGAGGCAGGCTGCCGCCGCTATCCCGAACTCAGGAATCGTTGCTTTGCCGAACACCGATTTGGGAATATCCACCATTGCTATGATTACAGGAGTCGGCTGGATACCGTCCGGATACTGGCGCAGTGTTGCGGTAACGGTGCCGGACATATAGTATCGTTGCGGCGCCCGATAGGTTTCAGCCACCCTGGCCATAATTTCTTCGGCTGGGGGAATCCCCGGTTCTTCGGCAAGCACGGTGATGGCAAATGACAGCGCCAGGAGGATACGGATGATTTGTCCGGCCACGATAATCTCCTCTCTGCATTCCAGGGTTAATTGCCGAGCCTTTGATCCGGCGATTCCAAATAAGATGTTTTATAAAAAATTATTAATATGAAAAGCACGGATATCCGCGCTATTTAGCAAAATTATAGCGACACATAGTCTGGAAAAGACTGGTAGAATGTGTGGATTGATTCCTTAGACGAAGAAAAAGGGCCGGTTTTCTTCGTGTAAGGCGTGTTTTTGAGTGTGATATCGGGACTATCTTATTTTATATCATCAATTTACCGTGGTCCAACCCCAGACAGACAATGATAACCGATACCAGGCCGAGGATTATTGCACGGCGTACTGAATTTGACCGCAGCGATCAAATGACGGCTCTTTCCATCCCGGAAAACAACAGGCTGCATGTACTGGCGCTTGAAATTGAATCCGCCCTGTCGTCTGAAATAAAAAAACAGGTGCAGGCTGCGTGCAATGGTTTTCTGGCGGAATCGTCCGGTCTCTTTCATGTGCCTCAACCCAAAGTGCGTGTTCTGGACGCGCGCCCGCTGCGTGTTTATGAAACCGGATCGAGCGAACTTTTCGGTGATTACCATGAAGACACGGCTCTGATCCGCGTCTGGATGCGAACCGCGGTTCAGAAGCGGGTGACGTCAGCCGGCACATTTCTCAGCACGCTGTGCCACGAGTTCTGCCATCACCTGGACATCCATGGATTGGAATTCCCCAATACTTACCACACGCGCGGATTCTACGAACGGACTGCGGTTCTGTACCACTGTTGCCGCGGAACTCCATTGCGCCGCCTGGTCTGGCGCTCCGTCCCCAGGAACCGCTGGATGATCGATTGGGCAAAAATGCGACGGCCTCATCATCCTGAATAGGCCGAGGTCCGATGCCTGTGTAAATCCGAGTATTCAGTCTGGAAAGATGCAGTCGGTGTGGAAAACGCTTGCGAAGTGGGAAGTTAATGTTAAACTCATCGAGCCCCCCTGCGATGCAGGATATCTCCTGGCGTTGAGATTCCAATGTTTTGTTTTTGCTGAATGCCTGCATCATAAGAAAAAAGGGCATTTCAGCAGAGTTTTATGAGGGTTGAGCATTTAAGCCCGCAATGATCGGAGGATGCAGGATATGGAAAGACGAGATTTTTTTAAATTGGGATTGGCGACCGGAATCGGCACCATAGCTTTGGCTAACGATGCGTGGCCCCTGGAATACTATCCCATACCCTCAGATAAAAAATGCGCCGTGCTCTATGGAACCTGGTGCGGAAGCTCCCGCGACGCCGCGGTATGGATCTCCGAAGGGATGGGCGGCATTGCGGATGTCTTCGATGTGCGCGAGAATCCCGATCTGAAGGCTTACGATCACCTTGTCATAGGCGGATCCATTCGATCGGGCGTAACCCGCAAAGAGCTGCAGGACTACATCACAAAAAACAGTGAATCGCTGAAAACGAAAACCAGAGGACTTTTCGCGGTATGCGGCAATGGTGAAAAACCGGTCGGGGCGCAGCAGAAGACCCAGTACATCGACAACCATCTGGCCAAATTGTGCGAAGTCGGCAGTGTTCCTTCCAGGGTATTCAACGGCAGAATAACAAAACCGCTGCTCGATCCTCAGACACTCAAAATGATGGAAGAGATGTATCCCAATCTGGCGGGCAAGCCGCTCGAGAACTACGACCTTCTAAAGCGCATGGATTGCCTGGCGTTCGGCGAAGAGATCCTGGCAATCATTCCGTCGTAAAGAGTCTTTTATAATTGAAAAGTCGCCGCGACGATAATATTTAAAGGGAAAGAGCCGTCAGCTCCTTTTATCGATAAATGCGGGTTAAAGCGATTTTATTGTCCCGCTTGAATCAGCGTTGATCCCCGTACCAATTAGGTTTGATCGGACATTGGGGCGTACAGGCCTTCCCTCCGGAAATACATGGCGCGGGAATATCCCGGAATCCCGCCCGCGACGACAATGCGGATATCCTCGGGCCTATCCAGCATGGGCAGCTTGCCGCCCGGCTTCAACGCTTCCTTGAATACGGAAACGCAGGCTAGCCTAAACGGTTCTTTTCCTGCATGACATCGGCCACTTTCCTCAGGCCCATCTCTTCCAGGGTTTTTCTCGTAGGCCGGCCGTTTTGCGTGTTGAAGCCCTCAAAATCGTAAAACTTGGTCTTCCACTCCTCAACTTTGGCGCGATCCAGCTTTCGTCCGGAAGTCTTCGAGAAAGACCATTTCTTGGTTTTGTGATCGTACATCGGTAGTGTCTCTCCCCCGGAATCCTTCTCGTAGATGTAATCCGGGAAGACTTCCATGTCCCGGTCCCGCCCCTGTAATGCCCAGATTGCCCGGTCCAGGGTAAAGATCTTGCGCCCGAGTTCCATGCCGTCGGCGAATGTAATGTTCCTTCCCGTAACGGCATTGAAAAACCTGGGCTCGGCCCGGGGCGTCGCCCCCCGGTTGTCGGCGGAGTTGCATGTGAAGCACATGGGCCATCTCCAGCCGCAGAAGCCGTTGGAGCCGATCCAGAATTTTTCGTAATGCTTGACCCAGGCAACCTGCCGGACTTTATGAATGGAGTAAATCCCTGTAGGTCCGTCGCTGTAATCGAGCATGAAAACATCCCCTTCGTAGGGGATCATTGCATCCGCCGTTATCCGGACCGCCTGTTCGGCAGTCAGGTACGGTTCTTTTTGGGCCATATGAAACGACTCCGGCATCCAGTGGAGAGGATAGTTGGCCATCGCATGCAGCATGAGGTCCCTCTCCCCCATCAGCGACCCGAATCCCCACTCCGCTTCAGACCTGGGATCGTAGTGCATCGCGGTTCCCCAGTACGCCAGATTGAGTTCTCCGGATTTCAGGTCCCCTTCGTATGTTCCCCATTTTATTGCGGCCCGTGCCAGACCCTCGGACAAGTCGTTGCCTATTCCCCGTCGGGCGGCGATCCGGTTCATCAGCAAATCCAGGAAACCCATGGTGCCGAACTGCTCCATCGGCAGGTCGGATTCGATCTTCTTTCCTTTGCCCAGGAGTCCCCGCCTGTTGAGCGACTGGATGTAACCCTGCAGCGGCATGAAATGCCAGTGGGCGAGGCCGTATTTCTGCACGAGGTCGTTGGCCTGGCGGGTCAGCTTCTGGCTGGCGCCTTCCAGTCTGACGGCTGCCGTGCCGGCGCAAACCGCTTCATTGCTGTCCGCGCTGGCCAGTCGCTGGCGGCAGGCCCGGGGGCAGGATGCGCAGGCTGCCGCTCGCGCTGGCACCAGGGGAAGCGCACCGGCACCGAAATACGGGTTATTCGTTACATTTGCGCCGGCGGGAGACCCGTTGATCCAGAAGTAAAACCCGCCCACTATATCCTTCCTGCGCGGATCGTCCACATCCCATAAAAACCGGCGGAACCAGAGCCGCGCTTCCATAAACGCCTCAGGATCGGCGATCGGAACGTGTCCCGTGCCGAGGGCGCTGATGGCCTTGAGATTTTTCGAGCCGAAAACCCCGCCGAAACCGCCCAGCGCGGCCGTCGATCCGGGTCCATGCAACAGGGAGCCCATGCGGCTCCTGTTTTCGCCGGCCACCCCGCAGCAGACCACGGCCGGGACCTGGGTGGTGAAGCTGTCCTCTATATTCGCCCATTCTCCGTATTTCAGGTCGGGCATCACGCGCCGGGAGATTTCCTCCTGGGCGTCCCAGGTATCCATGCCCCAGATGCCTTTGGCGCTCTCAATCGTAACCTTGTCGTTGACGATGTTGATCCAGACCGGTTCGCCGGAGGCGCCTTCGACGACAATACCGTCCCAGCCGGCAAATTTCAGCTGGGCCGTGAATCGCCCTCCGAAATTGCTGTGTGCGAACCATTCAATCGGATAAAGCATCGGCGCCAGGCCCTGGACCTCGCAGCGCCCCGAGCCGGGCATAAAGGTGCCGGCAAAAGGGTGATTCATCATTATGATGAGGTTTCTCGGATCGAACGCTTCGAAGGGAAGCCGGTTCCCTACAAGATCGAAAAAAACAGCGGAACCCATCCCGTGGCCGCCTCCGTATTCCTCGTATTTTTCCGTAGGAATATGGCTGATCGATTTTGTCGTCAGGTTCACTCTCAGGATCTTTCCGGTATATCCGCCTGTCATTACCGTTCCTCCTGTTCCTTTGCCTCTGGCTTGGATTCCGGTGCGCCGAACAACAGCTTCGGCGACGCGGCCATCGCGGGCGGTACCACCGTACTGGAGTCCACCAGCCCCAGGTTTATCCAGTGCACGTTCCGGAGGTTGACGTCATAGCCTTCGGTTTCCTTCTGATCCGGCGTTTTGGTTACAAACTTAATGGCCTTCATGGGGCAGGACTCCACGCATGCCTGTTTCCCTTCAATGCCGCCCTTTTCTTTCCAGTAAGGAGTGTCGAGACAGAGATCGCATTTCATGCTTTTTTTCTTCAGGTGATTCCAGACCGGGCGATGCGGCTGCTGCGGGCACATCTTCAGACAGGTCTGACAACCGATGCACTTCTCGCTGTCGATTCTCCGGATATTGCCGTTTTCCTCATCCACAAACGCCGCGCCGACTGGGCATTTATCCACGCATACCGGCATAACGCACTGCCTGCAGGGCGCCATTTTGATGTCATTGGGAAACTTGCCGAATGAATCCTGGATTATCTGAATCCGAGAGAGCGTCAGGCTTTGGACGCCTTCGTGTGTCAACGAACAGGCGAGCATGCAGGTTGTGCAGCCCGCGCACTTCTTGCTGTCATAGACGAGATATCCCTTGGACACGGGATAATCGATTTTCGCAGGCGCCGGGGATGCAGTTGGAACGGCGGCAACCGCAGGCGTACAAGCAGCCAATGCAGCACCGCTTCCGACCAGGAAATCCCGCCTGGAGTAATCCCTGTTTTCAGCCTTCTTCTTGTAAGCTTTTTTGCCTCCAGCCATATAAAGACTCCTTGTAAAAATTGAGGCTATTATAAGAGATAATGCCAAGGCAGGAAAATAAAACGACTGTTTCCTGAAAGAGCAGCCTGTTTCACAGGGTGAATAACATATTTCGTGAGTTCAGTCACCAACAGTATTGCCCTTTCCTGCCCTGAAATGACGATAAATATTAAGGGGGCCGCCAGGATCGATATGGCCCGGGATCATGAGGAGAAAGCCTCAAACCGATCCAGCCATTCCTCCGCCCCTCTCCACTCCCTTTTTCCACATGCTTATGAATCAACTCCATGAAACAGACTTCCGGCCGGCAGTTCGAAATTTCACTGATTTAAATCAGGGGCAATAAATTCCCCTGCCTATTGCCGGGAGAAAAATCCGGGTTGTAACTCTTCTTTCCTCGCATGGCCGCTTATCCGTTAAAAAAGAAATGCCTGACTATAGATTCATCCTCCATTATAATCGGGGGTACGCTCTCATTTCAGGAGTGCAGTCAACTAAAATTCAATGAAATTCGGCAAAGGGAGGCAGGAATTCATGAAAAAAAGAATGTTACTGATCGGGGCAACAATCCTGATGATTCTTATCGTGTCGGCATGGGCCGCCGACGTCACCGGAAAATGGGTCGCCCAGGCCCCGAGCGGACAGGGAACTTCCGAAATCACGTTGATTTTCAAGGTGGATGGAACCACCCTGACGGGAACTCTGGACAATTCCGCGATGCCCGGAGCGATAGAAATCAAGGACGGCAAGATTCAGGACGACGACATCTCCTTCCATGTTCTGCGTGAATTCGGCGGAAACGAAATGAAAGTCGTCTGGAAAGGCAAAGTTGCCGGAGACGAGATCCGGTTTACGCGCGGAATCGAGGGTGGCATGATGGGCGGAGGTCCCGGCGGCGGGGCCGGCGGCGGCGGTGGAGCTGCCGAATCGGAGATTATTGCCAAAAGAGCAGAGTAAAAAATTATACGGACAAAGCCGCAATCCGCAGTCCCTCGCATCGGACTGCGGACTGTCATTTGTGCGCCCCGAATTTTCCCGGAATCAGGATTTTCTGCAAATCGTGCTTCCGGGAAAATATTATCGCTTCATACATCACACCACTGTCTCGAGGTTGTTAAATTATTGATCCTTTGAGGGTTGGATGGTGGGCGGTACAAGACTTGAACTTGTGACCCCCGGTGTGTAAAACCGATGCTCTGCCAGCTGAGCTAACCGCCCCGAGATAGTGATATTATTAGATTTATGCCAAAATTCCAACCCGTATTCCATCCTTTTTTCATCTACTATCTAAAATTCGTCTAACAGCTCTTTAGGACCGGACAAATTCACAGTGCCGGGAAAAACTTCATAAAGTGTAAGTTGTTATATGTATAGCGGCAATCTCATAAAGGAATTTCTCCCGGGAGGAGATCTAATCGAAATAATTTTCCTGTAGCGGGACATAGATAGGTTCGCTTCTGCTTGGATTGATCCGGCTTCTGAACAACCGGCCGTCTCTCTTCTGTAATAAACAATTTAGAAACGCATAGTAAGGAAAACCCTTATAGCGCTCATCGCACAATTAAAAATAAAATAATGGACATTGGATGAAGGTGGGAATTTAACTCCCGGCAGCAAGGATTGTAAGGCCGGGTAAATCTTATCGCATTAGGACTTTGAAAAAAAGATCCCGGTTATGTCGTCACCGTCAAAACATGTCTTGAACTCTACAGATCATCCATCCTTTAAAAAACTGATTGCTGGTCAGGAAAGGGAGACCTTTTCGTTGGTGGCTGGCGGCTACGACAATTATGCAATCGCAACATATTGTATGGATATCAATATGTTGATTATCACGGAATAAACATTTCTGAACTTTCTGCAAATACATCTTACCAGGAGGTAAAAATGAACAGAATATGGAAGGTGAAGCGATTTCCGGCGCTCATACTGCTCGTCGTACTCAACGCAATACCGCTGTTTGCAGCACCCATTACATTGCAATATGAAGACACTTACGGGGGTGCTGTAGCAACCCATGTCTCAAACGATCGGGTTTTTACCATTGTTCCGGCATCGTTAGAAACGATCATGTCGTTACCGCAATTCAACCCACTGTTGGGCACATTGCTTTCGGTGCGTTTTTCCGCTTACGAAAATCTTTATGGGACTATTATCTCGCATTGCAAGGATATTTTTTACTGTAATTCATCGGCGGCGGGAAGTGTGACGAGTATCTTGCCTCTGTCCGCGGCCAGCGCACAACTGGGCGTGGATATGGGTCCTGATCTTAATCTGCATATTGGATCTTCCCTGGACTGTTCCGATGGTAGTCTAACAACAGCTGAATGTTCTCAAGAGTATAATAGATTTGTTGTGGCCAGTCGCGATCTAACTTTTTATGGAAGCGACCTGGCAGGTTTTATCGGCACCGGAACAATTGACTTTGTTCAATACCATGGTGGCAGCCCGGTTACCGCGAGCCTGCAACACAGTGGTATCCCAATAGGCAATTCCAGCAGCGGTGTGGCGGAAGCAGGTGATTCCACTGAGTCAATACTTGAAGTTGCGGGACTGGTTTATGACATCTGGCTTTCAGGATTTGGCCATACACTTTACAGCGACGCGCATTTATACGCAAAATCCTCACTTTTTGTCGATATCGGGTATACCTACGAGCCCTCCATCAACATAGTACCTGAACCAGGAACCCTGGTGTTGTTGAGTATAGGTCTTGTTGGTATGGGTTTTTATCTGAAACGTAAAGC
>CAZPHK010000198.1:0-8627 GCA_964586015.1 uncultured Acidobacteriota bacterium
CGCCCACCATCAGCGTCAGGGCAAGCATCGTGATCTGGTTCATGGTGTAATCGAAAATCGCCATGATGGAAAAAGCGGAAATGATCGATACCGGAATTGCGATGGCTGCAATCACCGTCGTGCGCCAGTTGGCCAGGAAAAAGAACAGTACGATGGCGGCAAGCAGGCTTCCTTCGAAAAGATGGTCGCGAATATTGTCGATGGCCGCTTTCACGAAAATCGACTGGTCGCTGATGATCTGCACGCGGACGTCTCTGGGCAGGCCCTCCTGGATTTGCGCAAGGCGGTCCTTGACCGCTTCCGCAACTTCCACCGTATTCGTGCCCGACTGTTTGTAAACCGCAAGCTGCACCGCAGGTTCACCGTCCAGGCGCACCGCCGTTGTCGGCTCTTCGGTGGTATCCTCGGCACGTCCGATATCGCTGACTTTAACCGTGTAGCCGTTGCGGATCGTGACGGCGACGTTGTTGAAATCCGCGGGATCCTTGATCTTGCCGCTTGTGCGGATCGTGTAATCTTTTTCACCGGCTTTGATGCTTCCACCGGGCATCTCCATATTCTGGCTTTGAAGCGCCCGGAAAACGTCCGTCACCGTGAGGTTGTAGGCGCGCAGCCGTTCAGGATTCACGATTATATGAATCTCGCGATCGGCGCCCCCCTGTATCAGAACCTGGCCGACACCGCTGCAGTTTTCGAGCCTCTGCTTGATCAGCTTGTCCGCAATCATTGTTACGTCGCGTGTGGAGCGGGGAGCGGAAATGGCGATCTGCAGCACGGATGAAGCGTCCGGGTCCATTTTTGTCACTACAGGAACTTCGGCGCCCGACGGAAGCTCATTGACGATCTGGTTGATCTTATTCTGAACCTCCTGGACGGCAACGTTGCCGTCCTTCGACAAATCAAACTCAATTCGGATTCGGGCCATTCCTTCCGATGAAGTGGAGCTGATTTCATCCAGACCGCTGATGCTGTTGACGGCATCTTCGATTCTTTTGGTAATCTCGGTTTCCACTTCCTCCGGAGATGCGCCTGAATTGATGACGGTGACCGTCACCATCGGAGCGTCGATTTTGGGCATCCGGTCCACACCGAGCGAAAAGTATGTGAATATACCGGAAACAACCAGCGCCAGAATCAACATCGTTGCAAAAACCGGGCGTTTGATACAAAGTTTCGCTAATCCATGCATGATAAAAGACCTTATAAATGATTAATGTATTTCGACAGGTACGCCATCGTACAACTCAGACAGATTGCTGACCGCCACCGTCTCGTCCCCCTTCAGCCCGCTGAGAATCCGCACCTGAGCGCCGTCAATATCGCCTTTAAGCACCACATTCAGGTGTGCCGCCCGGCCTTCCTCTTCGCGGACTATGCTATAGACATGGTTGGCGTCGGTGGTGTTGTCGTAGAACACCGCATCCGAGGGAACAAACACGGCGCGTTCGCTGCCCGGAAGCATGACCTTCGCATTTGCAAACATGCCCGGGCGGAGTTCCGCTTTCGGATTGTCAAACCGCGCTTCGGCGTTGAAGGTGCGGGAGTTTGAATCCACGGAAGGCACTACCGCAACAATCTTCCCGGCAAAATCCCGATCCGGATAAGCCGCAACACGGGCCGTGACGACAACGCCCTTATGCACCATGGCGGCTTGCTGCTCGGGAATCTGCAGCTGCAGCTTCACAGTGGAAATGCGCACCAGGGTGGCCACTTTGCTGCTGGTCCCCAGCCACTGCCCCACGGCCGCGGGTCTGTCGGTGATATATCCGTCGAAGGGAGCGCGTATTGCCGTGTCCTCCAGCACCTTTTGAGCCTGTGCGAATTGGGATTCCGCCGCATTCAGCGCGGCCTGGGCCGCCTCGATGGCTCCGTAGTTCTGCCGCGCATTATTGACCTGAGCCTCGTACTGCTTGCGGGCGGAATTTGCCGCAGCTTCAGCGGTTTCCTGCTGAGTTTTCGCTTTCTCGTAGCTGCTTTGCGATACATCCCCGCTTTTCACAAGATTTTCATACCTCAGGGCATCCGCCGCCGCCAGCTTGGCCGAGGCAAGAGCGGATTCGTAGGCGGCCCGCGCCGAAGAGACTTCAGGAACATTTTCGGGATCGAATGTCGCATCGGCGGTCCATCCGACCCGCGACTGGGCCTGGCGCAGAAAGAATTTCGACTGCTCCAGCGCAGCCCGCGCCTGATCGAGTTTCAGCCGGGCATCGCGATCTTCCAGGCGGCATATCACCTGCCCTTTCTTCACAAAATCTCCGGCATCTACCGGAGTGGCGGCGACTCTGCCGCCGACGGCCGGCGCGATATCCGAAGACTCTTCGGCGATGAAAGAGCCGGCTGCCTGGAAGGAGGATGGGACGTCCTTCACCACAGCCCTGGCGGTAGCGATGACGGTTTTCGCGTTGAGATCTTCCTTCGGCGCACTGGTCCTGCGGCCCGGGGGTGGCGCGCACGCCGTCATCCAAAGGATTGCAACGGATAGGGGCAAAATAAATCGGGACATTTCTTTTAACTCGCCTTTCTAATGCGTTATTGGGGAGGAGTCGGATATTTGCCGTCTTTGCCTTTTCCGGACGGGATTCGCCGGATGCCGTCCAGCAATATCCCGGCAAACATCTGTGTCATTTCTTCGTCGGAGGCTTTCGGAAAGGAAGCGCGGAAAATATGGGAGATCAAGCCGTATTGATGGGCGATTCCTCCAAGGGCAATCATGATTGCATAGGGATTGCCGTCGATGAATGCACCTTCGCTCTGCCTGCGTGCAATGTATTCCATAAACTTGTCAAAAATCGGAGCAAATTTGGTCCTCATCCGGGCCAGGCCCTGCTCATGGCCTTCCAGTGCCGCAAAAAGGATTACGCGTTCAGTCAAGGTATTTTTCCGATAGGCTCTGAGAATGCGATGCACGAGTGACCGGATCAGTTCCTCATCATCATTGCGTTCCATGCAATCGCTTATTGCCTGCATCCATTTCCGCTCTTCACCGGTATCCAGGTGCAGCTCCAGCACGGCGCTGTAGAGCGCCTTCTTAGACGGGAAATGCTGGAAAATCACGGCTTCGGCCACACCGGCTGCGGCGGCAATTTGCTTCGTGGTCGTTCCCTTATATCCCCGGCGCGAGAAAGCATTCAGGGCCACTTCCAGCAGCTGCCGCTGCCGCTCAGCCGAAGACATGCGGTTTTGCGTTGCGCGTTGTTTTTTCATAGCCGTAAAATAATAGTGAGTACTTACTAACTTTTCAAGGTGGCAAATGATACAGAAAACAAGCGGCTTTTTTTGAAAGCCCTCCGGTATCGTGCGGGATTCAGCCTCAATTCCGAATTTGGGGATTGAAAAAACGCCCTTCTCTTTTTGCATCAACAATTTGCATATAATAAATCCAGCTTCTCAGAAGTTAAGGCTGCTCCTTTTAAGGCATTGATTCCCAATGAGATCGGTTTTCAAAAAAAAGGAATGCAGTAAGTGCTGGCTGGGTGTTAGGGACGCGTTTCTCAACTGGGCAATTAAGGCAGCTTAATATTCCGGGAAATGTAGCTAAACCAGAAAAATGCTGGAATATATTTCTGTTTGTATTGACAATAAATTCCAATCACTTGCGGGACGAACCGCAGTTATGACGTTGATGCCCACGGGACTCGATGAACTCCGCCGTTTTGAATCCGCACCGGCAATTTTGTTAGAAACACTCTGGGCCGGCGGGTATCCCAGAATTTTCGATAGGAAGATTCCCCCGCAGGTGTGGCTCTCGGATTATGTAACCGCCTACGTACAACGGGATGTTCGCCAAATATTGAATGTTACCGATCTAACCGCATTTGCTTCGTTTCTAAAACTATGTGCCGGCAGAACGGGGCAGGTTTTAAACCTTTCTGCACTCGGTTCCGATTGCGGCATCAACCACAATACCGCGAAAGCATGGCTGAGCGTCCTGGAAACAAGTTACCTGATTTTCAGGCTTCCGGCCTGGCATGTTAATTTACGCAAGCAGATCGTAAAAGCGCCCAAACTGCATTTTCTCGACAGCGGCCTCGTATGTTACCTGCCTGGAATACGCTCCCCGGATGAACTTCGGCACCATCCATTGCGCTGAGCCATTTTCGAAAGCTGGGCGGTATCGGAAATTTACAAACAGCTGGTTCACCGGGCCGTTATACCGCGCCTTTTTCATTATCGCGACAGCAAGCACTTGGAAATGGATCTGATTTGCGAGAGCGGAGGCAGACTTATCATGACGGAATTTAAATCCGGTGAAACGATTGCAGGCGATTACTTTCCACCGCTTCACAAACTTTCTGAACAATCATCCGCTTCCGTCAACCAGACGGAAATCATCAAACGGCTGATTTATGGGGGAGATACACGACAACAGCGATCCAAAGTGAACGTCATCCCGTGGTCGTATATCGTTACGGTGCCATGGTGCGGATAAGAAAAATAAAAAGCCTTTTTATAGATTCCTTCGTTATCGAAGCATCTTGGGGTTCCGATCAGATGCATTATGTAAACTATCCTTGGATTTCGGCACGCCATTTTACTACAGTCAGGAAAGGAAACAGCCTGAAATCTTGAGAATGGACGCAGACCTATTATTTAGCCATGCAGGGAGACTTGAAGATAGTCAGATTGAGCCCTAATCGAAGAATATTCCCTCAACTGGGTGGCAGATGCGAACCATAGCTCCGATTGCTCCAGCGATGCAGATACTGAATGAGGGCCACCAATTCGCAGGATTCGATTCCAGCGATCGAATCCAAGTGGCGGGCAGGCTTTGACTGGGGCATAAGAGCTTCGCCGCGCTATAGGTAAGTCAGTTGTCGGTCTATCTGAGGGTGCCTGCTACTCCTCAGAAGTCCCTTTGTAGGAAGTTACTATAATGCATCCTCAGTTTCTTATATCGGCGTTTCAGAACAACAACGCCTCGCGGTATTTAGTTACGAAGCTATGATCACGGACAAGTGCCTTCCACTTAGATCGGAACTGTCCAGCGGACGGGTACAGGATCTGGTCCAAGGCGTCCAGGAACGGTAACGGAAGTGCGCATTAATTCATTCTCTACATCTAACATCTGCGGACCAAAAAGCTGTTGCAGCCCTAATATCTCACCCGTTTTACTCACATAGATGAAGTATGCGGCAACAAAGCGTTCATTCCAATCGTCAGTACAAGCAGGTGACTTTGCCAATGTACATAAACGACTTCGGTCGAGGGCTAGTTTTGGCGGAGAAATGGTTGGATTCCAGGCATAAAACAAATGTCCTTTGAATAGGCAATATGCGCCTGAAAGCTCAATCTGAGCTCCGTTTTTTAGCAGATTATTGATCACGTCTTCCGCAACGTTAATCGGTGTGGCGGGCGTTATTGTAATATCTGTTGCACCACTCCTAAGAATTTCCAGCGGTATGAAGTGATCATTGCCTGTTATTTCCCACTGGATTAAGTTGCCCTTCGCATCCATCCCAACATTGCGGACATGCTCTTGAGTGTTTGCTATGGGCACCCAAGCTTGAACTCCAAGTAGCAGAACTGAAAGCCTTAATAAGGTCAATCGGCTCATGGAAGCCTCCTTGTAGGGCAAATTTAGCCGATGCAAATTTCAATGTCTGATACCTACGGGGATTAAAACTCACCAATGATTAATGATGTTTCACTGAGTTCAATAAGTCTAGTCCAAAAATGAAGCTGAAACCGGGCCCGGCAGTTTGGGACCGCAAAATCCCTCATGTTCCCCTGAAGTCCCCTTATGAGAAACTTGTACTCCGCGTGATTCTCGGTCATTTACCCGGTAAGCTTTTAGCCAACCAAGTCATCCAGCGTCTTAAAAACGACTTGCGTTGACCATATCCCGCAGCAGTACCCTTAAAGATTGCATCAACTTCATCGGATGGGAGGGATGAAGCGTCAGGAAGTTGCAGTCCTGAATAGCACGCTGCATTCCATCCTGAGGGCAGTTTAGCTATTTTACCCCACCCGGGCCATTCTGTGAAGCGGACACCGGATATATGAGCAAGGTCGCCAAAGCGCTGCCCTATTCGAACTCCCTCCGGAGTTGATACTAGCTTTGACTTTGTTGAAATAAATTGCACAAATCCAGCTTCATCCACTCCTAGTGTGTATTCAATTCCATCATATGTCCAAAGCCACATGGGCTGAAACTGAGAAGGAGAAACTAGTACAACATAATTCATCTTTCTTATCGCTTTTGCAGGAATTTTATCGCCGAGGCTGAGCTTAGGAAGACTTGGAGAGATGACAGCAAAAAGGATAGCAATGGTAAAAGTTATTTGTCTCACGAGATTGTCCCTAATCGCTCAACGATCACGAATTCTCGTACCTTACTAATCGGCATATGGATGACAGTCCCACGAAGTCCCCTTCGGGGAAGTGTGCCATGGGAACTGGCTGATATCATGCGCGTCGATTTATAGGAGGGCGGTGAATTCCTCTTGCGTCATATCGCAATCGCGAAGAATCTTCGCCATGAGGCCAGGGCCGATAATTTCTCCCGGGTGCACAGGAACTACAGTAACGCGTCCATCCTCATGCCGAAGAAAATGATGGCTCCCCTTAATTCGCAACACACCAAATCCGGCTACTGCAAGCGCACGAACTACCTCTTTTCCGGTCAATCTAGGGAGGCGGCTCATGAAGCGATTCTTATCGTTTGAACGCCGACGAAATCGAGGGATTCCAACTCGTCGCCCTGGGCTTCAAGGCATACTTCAACGGCTTCTCGAATCCGCATCATCAATTCATCCAGGGAATGCGCTTGCGTATGGCAGCCGCGCAATGCTGGAACCGTGCCCACGTAGTACCCCTCGGCATCACGCTCGATGATCACGCTGAATTCTCTCGTCATTAAATGCCTCCAACAACATTTTACCGCGTTTGTACAAATCCCACGCTATAAATCTCCCCTGGAAATCTGAAGGGAATCAGGCTGCCATGTCGCTTCGGCGGCACAGTTTCGGCGGATGAGATCACTTGCAGTTCCTATTTTATTAGAAAAAATACGACCAAGCTCCCGAAAGTCCCCTTGGGGGAAGTTTAGAATTACCGGTTTTTTTATCAAAATCCGGGAGGTTCATCCCCTTCGAAGTAAGGATCGTATCCGCAAAAAAACAAAGTTTCAAGTCGATCAGCATCATACAGAATTTTGCCTGGGACGCGCTTTCGCTCAACATCCAAACCTTCCACCAAACCGTTCATAATGCCGACAATTTTCCGATGAACTAATCTATGCCGACGAGTCATTTCGGCATAGCGCCATGCCAAATGGAAGAAAGCATAAAACTTTTCTCTCGGATACCGCTTTTTCGGGCTTACTTCAACCTGAAAGTCGAGCCAGGCATCAAAAACCACTTTGGCTAATGCATCTTTTTCCTTATGAGTAATGGTCTTCATGACGGGTAGGCTCCTCGTTTCCTGGTTAGCCCTTTGGCGACGGACCTAATCGATCCGATCAATTAAGCCAGATTACTACTGATCGAAACTGTAGCAAGCATAATATCTGGATTATTTCCAAAATGGTACCTGGCCTGCTCCCGGCAAGATTAATAGCTTTCGATCCCGAGATTATCGTTTACAGCATAACGAAGTTTCTGTTTGCAGCCTAGATACCGCTCGGTTGTTAATGCTGACACATGACCGAGTAGAAACTGAATTTGTTCCAGTTCGCCGCCGGCAAGATGACATAGACGGGCGCACGTTCGACGCAAATCATGTGGGGCCAGATTCTGTAGCCCACCTCGTTTGGCAGCAGCCTTGACCACGTGCCATATTGATTTTGATGTGATTCCAGGCCCCCAGACTTTGCCTTCCTTGCTGATTCTGCGGAAGATCACTCCCTCTAAAATTTCAGCGGCAGCGGTCCAGTCATTTATAGCCTTTTTCACCCATGTGGGCATTGGTACTGTCCGGACATGCCGTCCCTTTCCGACGAGATCAGCAACTACCCAGTGTTCTTCTCGAATCTGTAAGTCTTCGATCCGCATTGAAACAATTTCGGCGCGACGAAGCCCGCATCCAAGAAGCACGGCTAAAATTGCATGATCTCGTTTTCCGCGCAGTGTTTCTGATCGTGTCTCTTGTAGAAGTGTTTTTCCTTGCTCAGCGGTCAGCCAATTGCCGATTCGAATACCCAACCTCTTAGCACCTTTAACCCTGGCTATTCCGGCTGCCAACTCCGGACTTAATAGCCCGGAATCTGAGGCTTCATAGGCGAGGCGGCGTACTGCCGCTAAACGAACATTAATGGTCGAGGAAGCCAGGTTTTTCTGTTCCAGGAAGAAGCGATACCGGAGCACGACGGTTCGATTAAAAGCGAGCCGCGGTTCAGAGCAATACCAGGAAATGAACTCGTCAATTGCATATTCGTAAGATTCCTGAGACGCCTTGGCAGGGAGTGAGTTGATTACCGCGTGTTTTGAATGCTCTAAATCTGGGATCCGGAGAACTCTTTTCGGTTTTCGACATTTTTTTCGATTTTTTGCCATAACTGACGGCCTCCTTTGCCGTCAGTTTTGTTATCGGCGCACATGAAAAAGTGAGATAATCTATGAAAACGTAGTTATTGAATCGGGTAGGGTGTTTCAAGAGAGAAAAAGAGTGGTTTCTCATAAGGGGACTTC
>CAZPHK010000199.1:0-8530 GCA_964586015.1 uncultured Acidobacteriota bacterium
TGCGCCGTTTCGGCATCCGGGACGTTTATCTCACCCTGCTTTTCCGCATCGGCGGCGAGGAATAAATGGATGTTCTATAGTGCTGTTCTTCTCTAAGAAAAAGCAGGACCGGAAGCTGGGGTACGATGGGGTAATTTCCGTCATTCAATATTATAATTGAAGACTACTTTAACAATTTTACCTTCAGAAAAACTCATTACAACTTCTGCATCGATGTAACATAAAGTCATTCTGTAGTCTGTTTGATACGTCCAGTCTATTTGTCCGTTTTTGTTAGCTTCATTGCCTGGATTACCCAAATTATACCTTGCGTCTTCCAGATAAGATCCAGGTTTCAAGCGTCTCCATTTCCCAAAGCCCGCATCTTTATTGATTCGTGCCGCGACCGGATATTTATTTTTTCACCTTCATCAATAAGAGATGTGATGGTTCTCGACTCCGCAACATTTACGTACGTCGTAAATATTAGTTTTAATGATTTTGACGGATCGAGATATATACGTCCTATACGTCCGGTTCGATATTCAGTGGATTTATCCACGAATCCGCTTCCGAAAATCGTGATAGTATCTTTTTCTAACGAGTATCCGGGAACAACTTCATCCCAAGAAGGGGGATAGCAGTAGTAACCTGTTTCTACCTGCCCGGAATCATTCATGCGCTCCGGGCAGTTGGGTGGAAGTCGAAAGTTCAAAATGGAATTGTTTATTGCAGCCTTTAAATCCGTCGCCGTATTGATGGGCATCGGCGTTATAGGCTTTACAATCCTGGCTAGAAAGACCCTGCCGATCAACGCGTTGAACGTCATCACTCCCCTGGTTATCGACGTTTCGCTGCCATGCATGATCTTCTACAATATTATTACCCGTTTCGATCCCCAAACAATGCCCGGCTGGTGGCAATTGCCGCTGTGGTGGCTGGGTATGGTAGCTTTCTTTCTCGTTCTGAGCCTTGCCTGTATGCGGTTCGTAAACCGCGAATACAGGGGGGAGGCGGGAATGACTCTTTTTTATCCGAACGCGACTTTTTTCCCGATTGGAATTATCCCCATCATTTACGGTCCCGATACGATCCTCCTTGTGGAACTTTTTATATTTACTTTGTTTATGCCGATTATCGTGTTCAACGGATACACTCTCTTTTTCAGGTCGAAGAGACCGGATCGTAAATTCAATTTCAAGGATTCCAGAATCCTGAACCCGATTCTGGTGGCCACCATTCTGGCCGTGGTTTTCAAACTGACCCGGATCGGCGCGGCACTTCCTGATTTTGTTGTTTCCATTACGGAAATTGTCGGCGCTACCGCGCTGCCTCTGCTGATGCTTAATATCGGCGGGAATGTCTATATCGATTTTGCCCGGCGTGGAAAGTTCAATTTTCAATCTTCCGCAAAGTTTGTTATTATAAAAAACATCCTGTTTCCCGCCGCGACCCTGGGCATGCTGCTTTGGGTCAGGCCGCCTGAGTCGGTTGCCACCCTGATCATAATTCAGGCGGCCGTTCCGCCTTTGAGCGCCATCCCCGTTTTGACCGAAAGGGCCGGGGGAAATGTAGCGCTGGTCAACCAGTTCCTGATTTCGAGTTTCATATTTTCCATCATCACAATCCCTCTGGCTATGTGGTGTTTCAGCTATTTTTATAATTAACCCGCTTTTCCTTTGTATTTGTTATTGCCTTTTTGCTCACTTCTTGGTTAAATCATAAATTTCGCCCGGGAGGTGAATTGTGTACGCAGTGATAAAAAGCGGCGGAAAGCAGTACCGAGTTGCTGAAGGGGATGTGGTGTGCGTGGAGAAGCTCGATGCCGAATCGGACGCGCCCGTGGAGTTCAATGAAGTGCTTCTGATAAAAGCCGACGATAAAACATTTATCGGCGAACCGCTGGTGGAGGGAGCTTCCGTAAAAGGCGTGTTGAAAGCCCAGGGCAAGGGAGAGAAGGTCCTGGTTTTCAAATACAAGAAGAAAAAGCAGTACCGCCGCACGCGCGGGCATCGCCAGCAGTATTCGGAAGTTCTTATTGAGAAAATAAATATAGCAGGTTAAGAGGTCCCAAATGGCACATAAAAAAGGAGTGGGCAGCTCCCGCAACGGCAGGGACAGCCAATCCAAAAGACTTGGAATCAAGCGTTTTTCCGGTCAGCTTGTAACCGGCGGTACGATTCTCGTGCGGCAGCGGGGGACAAAATACAAACCGGGGCTGAACGTCGGAATCGGAAGCGACGACACGCTGTTTGCCAAAATATCCGGTGTGGTGGAATTTCAGGACCGGGGTCGCCTTGGAAAGTTTATACATATTCAGGCAAAAGCCTGACGGGCGCCGCGCATCTCGATTGTCAGAAGGACCCCGATGCGGGTCCTTTTTTTTTGGTGTATCGTTTGTACGGGAATTCCTTTGCCGGATCGGGCGATCCGGTACGATAAGGGAATCCGGGGGCAGCAAAACTGTAGCGGAGCATCGGATTTGTTCATCGATCGAGCAAAAATACATGTGGTTGCCGGAGCGGGAGGGAACGGTTGCGTTGCTTTTCGAAGAGAGAAGTTCGTTCCCAAAGGCGGGCCCAGCGGAGGCGACGGCGGAGACGGAGGGAGCGTATACCTGGAAAGCTCCGATCGTGTCAATACACTCCTTCACTTTCAGTATAAAAGAATCTTCAAGGCCCAGCGCGGACGCCACGGGGAGGGATCCCAGCGGCACGGTAAAAACGGTTCCGATATTACCCTGCTGGTGCCTCCGGGAACTCAGGTGTTCAGGGAACCGGATCGTGCCATGATTCATGATTTCGCAAGTGCGGGAGAGCGGTTTGTCATTGCGCGGGGAGGCCGCGGCGGGAGAGGGAACGCACGGTTCGTCACGTCGACGAACCAGGCGCCCCGGCACTTCGAACCGGGTAAGCCGGGGGAAGAGGCGGATCTGTTCCTGAGCCTGAAGCTGATAGCCGATGTCGGCCTTATAGGGTTCCCGAATGCAGGGAAATCGACCCTGATTTCACGCATAAGCGCGGCAAAATCCAAAGTGGCCGACTACCCGTTCACGACCCTGGAACCCCACCTGGGAGTGGTGCGGATCGACGAATTCCGCAGCTTCGTTGTCGCCGACATCCCGGGATTGATTGAGGGCGCCCACGAAGGGCATGGACTCGGCGACCAGTTTTTAAAGCATGTAGAGCGCACCAGGGTTCTGGTGCATATGATCGATATATCGAACGATGCACGCGATCCTGTCGCGGACTATGAAACCATTGTCAGGGAGCTTGCTCTTTTTAATCCGGAACTTCTGGACAGAAAGCAACTGGTTGTGGCCTCCAAGATCGATGTGCTGGCGGATGATTCAAGACTGTCCGGGCTGAAGGATATGTGCGAACAGCGCAACCTGCCGTTTCTTGGAATTTCGTCCATATCGGGGCTGGGTATTAAGGAATTGGTCGGTATTATTGCCCATTTATTGGGGACGTAATTATATAATTGAAGTTCACCGTTCAAGGTTAAAAGACGGGCGAGTGGAAGGCTTTATGTAAAAGGGAGGTCCTGGTTGGGTATCTTCAGGCTGGGAGTGCTCGGCGGCACATTTAATCCGATTCATTCGGGACACCTGCATATTGCCCGGTCCGTCCAGAAGATCTTTTCATTATCCAAAATTCTGTTTGTGGTAGCGGCGGATCCTCCCCACAAAGCACGGGAAAACCTGATTTCACTTGCACATCGATATGCAATGGTCAGCCTGGCGACTTCCGAAGAGCCGCTGTTCGTTCCCTCTTTGATCGAACTGGAATCCCGTGCCAGTCCCTATTCGGTGGATACAATGCGGAAGATCTCGCGAAGCGTTCTGCAGGGGAGGGGGGAAATTTACTTTATAGCCGGAGGGGATTCACTGCTCGAGGTGAATTCATGGAAGGAGAGTGAAAAATTGTTGACTTCGTATAATTTCATATTTGTCCGGCGCCCCGATACGGCTACGGGCAAATATGATAGTTATCTGCCCGAAAAGTCGATTCCACGCGTGCGAGACCTTACCGGACTTCGAAGGACCGAGATCCGCCGGAAGATTGAAGAAGAGCGGTTTAAGAAAAATCGATTGTTTATTATAGATGCCGATGCTCCTGATATTTCGGCGACCCGGATTCGGAAACTGGCGTTCGAGGGGAAGAATTTTCGCAGTTTGGTCCCGAAGCCGGTCTATCGCTACATTCAGAAACTGCGTTTATATGGTGAAAGATGATTGATGCCCTGAAAATTGCCCTGAAAGCGGCCGACGATAAAAAAGCATACGACCTTCTGGCTCTGGATATTTCCGAAATCGCCTCCTTCGCCAGTTATTTTCTGTTCTGCACGGGAGATTCCTCCAGGCAGATGCAGGCCATTGCAGACGAGATTGAAAAGCAGCTGAAGATTGCCGGCATGCATTCGTCCCATATTGAAGGCTATCAGAATTCCGAATGGATCCTTATGGATTACTTCGATCTGGTAATTCACATATTCTCGAAAGAAGCCCGGGCTTTTTACGACCTGGAAAGGTTGTGGAGAGACGGGAAAAAACTGAATGCCAGGAAACTAATCCAGGAAGTAAATAAAAAACGGTCGGCAGTCGGCAGTCGGCGGCCGGCAGTCGAAAAAGGGTCGAAGGTCTGAAGTTGAAGGGTGGAAACCTTCAACGAGGATACAGGAAGCGTTGATGGATGATGGGCATTCAGGACGCCATTCTTATTGATGGATAAACAATAAAAAACTTCGTAGGAATGCATGAACGCTTGAGCGTACCTCAGAATAGCAGATCTCCGATGGTTAAAGAATCGAGTGGAATTGATATTTGCGTTCGAAAGTAGCAGGTTCGGACTTGCGACGAATTTTCAGACCTTTGACTATTTTTTATGCGCCTGAGATTTCTCTGGATTGGAAAAACCAAGAATTCTTATATCCGAGGACTTGCGGCGGACTACCTCGACAGGATCCGCCATATGGTTCCCTGCGAGGTCATTGAAGCGCGGGATCTGTCCAGGAGGCGGTCACTGAAGGCCGGCTCGCTTGTGGATAGTGAAGCTGAAGAGTTTACACGGCATCTCCCCTCTTCCGATTTGACTGTCGCCCTGGATGAGAACGGGATCCAAATGACCTCCGCCGGATTCTCTCAATGGCTCGGAGCCGAGCTGAACAGCGGCCGGCGTTCCATCTCTTTTGTGGTCGGCGGCGCGGAGGGAATGAGTTCAAAGATTATCGAAAGAGCGCATATGGTATTGTCGATAGGGAAAATGACGTGGACACACGAAATGTGCCGCGCACTGTTGCTGGAGCAGGTGTACCGCGCTTTATGCATTCTGCGCGGGATTCCATATCACAGGGCCTGATAACCGAGTATCCGTCGCTTGTTCGAGTGAAATATTTTGGATCACTTTATTAAAGGTGCATTGTTACATAGGGAGTATGAAGGATTGATGATGGACGCCAAGAACCTGGAATACTTTAAGAACAAGCTGCTGCAGAAACGGACTTCTCTGGCGGATATGGTGCACAGAACGGAAACGTACGGCCGGGAAAAGGAACAGAACATACAGGATATTGCGGATATGGCCGTGGAGTCCTATACCAGGGAATTCATGTTCGGAAAAAGCGCCGGGGATCGCCAGATTCTCCAGCTTATCAGCGAGGCGCTCGAACGTATCGAAGACGAGTCCTATGGATTGTGCGTTCATTGCGAAAATCCCATACAGGCCAAACGTCTGGAAGCCGTACCATGGGCCGGCTACTGCATTCGGTGCCAGGATTTGAAGGAAAAGGGACTGCTTGACTGAACGCCGTTGATTCGAAAAACGCCCAATCCCGTGAGCCGGGATTACGATATCGCCAGCATTTCTAAGATTTTCGACAGCCTGCTGAACCTGTTTTTCCCGGAGACGTGTATTGTCTGCTCGGCTCCTGTAGAACATTGGAGAGATCGAAGCGTTTGTACGGACTGCAGAAATAAAGCCGGCGCTTTGAAAATACCCCCACCCGTATGCCCTTCCTGCGGACTGCCTATGCCGAATTTCGATCCGGATTCCAGGCACCTGTGCGGTAAATGCATTCTCATGCCTCCGCCTTTTTCCGGCGCGCGGTCTTTCGGTTATTACGTTGGAGAACTCGGGAAGCTTGTCAGGGCGCTTAAATTCAATGGCAGGAGAAATCTGGTGGAAATTCTGGCTCCGTTTCTGGTTGACGCTTTTTACGATGCCTGGGATCCGAACGATTTCGATATGGTAATTCCGGTCCCGCTTCACCCTGAGCGCCGGCGCGGTCGTGGGTACAACCAGGCGGGACTCCTGGCCCATTCCCTGGCAAACCATATCGGCATTCCTTTCTACGACCGCGTTTTGATCCGGAAACGTTCGACCGCCCCGCAGACGGGACTGACGGATTCCCGGAGGTCGGCGAATGTTCGCAATGCTTTTGATTGTGCGGATCCCGGGCGAGTTGCCGGTCGAAGGATTCTCCTCATAGACGATGTTATGACTACGGGGGCGACAGTCGCAAGTGCATCGGGCACTCTTGTAAAAGGCGGCGCTTTGTGCGTTTCCGTATTGACTCTGGCACGGACGGAAAAATAATCATTGATAGAAGATTTAAGATTGAAAATTGAAGATTAATTTCTGGTGCGTGAGCCGACTGGCGCGAGGTTGATAAATGGAATGATTTTCCAATTTACTGACTTTCTCTATCCGTACATACGAATGCCTTGAGTTCGGCTGAACTGCAGCGATTAATGGGATTTCGGATTAATTTCTGCCGGATTCGGGAGGAGGCGGCGGCTGGAATTGTTTTAGAAATTCTTCGTAGCGCGCTTTCTGATCGTCGCGCAGCATGTCCTTGATCTTCTGTTCGGTTTCCTTCCTGATTTTCTCATACTGCGGCCACATCTCTATGGATAGATCAATATAGCGCTGCCTGCTTTCATCGAAAATTGCCCTGAGAGTTTCGGTCTGTTTTTCATCCAGATCGAGTTCCTTGGCAAAATTGCCTATGAAGTCGAATGGCTGAGAATTGGCTTTGAAAAATGAGGCCTTCAAATACTCCTGGTAAAGCGAAAGGGAGATCGCACCGGTAATTCCCCCCAATATAAAAACCAGAATTACCAGTAGAATGATGCTTGCCTTGGATTTCATAATTTTCGCTTTAGTAATTTCCGGCGGAAAAGTTTTACTGCTGTTTTGGTTTTAAATTTGTGCCTTTCCAGATTCCCCGGTTGGCGATAGCGCTGATAATGTTTTCGTCGGTTATATTTTTTTGTTCCGTAACCATCAGGGGAAACGGCAGGTCCGCCCCGGTAAGCATTTTTTCATAAGCCGTGTGCAGATCGTCCTGTGGATTACTCAACTGGAGGTATGTGAAAAGTGACAGGAGAACGAGAGTAACGGCTGCCATCGACGGGATAATTCTACGCGCTAAGCCAAAGAACAACTGAAAGATGGCGGCATTCTGAGATTCGTTTTCAATACGCACCCTCAGTGTCTGGAGGAAGAAGGGGGAGGATCCGGGCGGAGATATGGCCTGCGCAATTCGTTGGGGGACGGTCAGCAGGCCGTATTCTCGAGCACAGACAGCACATTGGTCCAGATGTTCGTCCAGAATTCTGTTTTCCGACTCGGACAATTCATTGTCGAGTTTTCGAAACATCAGATCCTGCATCGCCGAACATTTCATATTCGCCCCCCCCGACTTCCATCAATTTCTACTACGTCGGGAAACAATGGATATTTCGTTTTATATATACTTTTTACACTGTTGTTTAAATGAAGCTTTAAATGCGTGTTTGGATCTCCGGGTTCAATTTTATATGCACGGAACCGATCCTTTAATCGTCAGCGAAACAGTGAAATCATTTAAACAATCGGATTAAAACACGGCCCATGTTTAGCATGGACTCCGGGGATTAATCAATACATTAGTTCTGCCGGACCGACCTCTTATTACATCGGCACTCCGACGGTCCATCCTCAATAAGGGCGTCCCGAATTCTCAATCCGATGGAAGTCCGCGAGGACCCGCTCATCCTGCAAAATCCGCGCTTGTATGCGGTGTCGAGCCTTTGGTGGACGCCTTTACCGACGGCTTTCGGATCGGCGTCGACCGGCGCCGAAACCGATATGAAATCCGCCAGCAGTTTGATTGCTTCACACTTGTATGCCCCTGGGGTCGGCGTTATGCTTGGGGCGACTATTCCGAACAACGGAGGTACATGGGGAACGAAGCAGGTAAAATAGGATTTTGGGGTGCGGCGGCGATCGGCGTCGGCGGCATGGTCGGCGGCGGGATTTTTGCCGTGCTCGGTCTGTCGGTACAGTTGGCTCACGGCGGTGCTCCTATCGCGTTTGGAGTCGGGGGAATCGTTGCGCTGCTGACGGCCTATTCCTACAGCAGGCTCTCGGTTACCTTTCCGAGCCAGGGCGGCACGGTTACCTTCCTCGACCGGGCGTTCGGACCGACCATCCAGGTCGGCGCCATGAATATCCTCCTGTGGCTGTCATACATCGTCATGCTTTCGCTGTACGCTTCGGCCTTTGGA
>CAZPHK010000200.1:0-8465 GCA_964586015.1 uncultured Acidobacteriota bacterium
TAATTTTGGGTATTGCGGAAAATAGCTAGTATCTGTAAAGTATTGGTTCTACAGGATGCGCCCGTAGCTCAGTTGGATAGAGCGTTTGACTACGAATCAAAAGGCCGCAAGTTCGAGTCTTGCCGGGCGCACCATATAACCTTTTGAATTCATCATCATACGCCTTTCTGTTTTTTCTTCTTGCTTTCTTTAATTGTTGCGATTGACTGAATAATTCAAGTCGATCAACCGCCACATGCTTCACTTTTCGACCGCCGCGCACATGCAGGGGGACTTGAAGATAATCAGATTGAGCCCTAATCGAAGAATATTTCCTCAAGATTCACAAGACTACCCGGCCCATTCCCATCTCAATCCGGTTGGCTGTCTATCGTCGGACCGATGGGAAGGAACGGGTTGGGCATGCGCCCATCAGAAGTGAACGCCCAAACCCACAAGAAGTGAATGGTTGTGGACATAATCCACGGTAAAATCCCCGAGGAACCGGCTTTGCCTGAATGCAACCAGGTACTTGTAGCCGAGGTTGAGGTCCAGCCTTTCCGAAAAATCGTACTTGGCCCCTGCCTGGAACTGGACCGCTCCTGTATAGCAATCGCTATCTACCATCGAGGGTGTTATCGACGCAAGGAAACCTCCTCCGATCCCCGCGAATGGGTGGATCTTCGAATCAGGCAATAGCGTGAAGATGCCGTTTATCAGGATCGGGACCTGCCAAAAACTGTCCTCGGACGTTCCTTCGAATGAATTGTGCAGGACACCCGTCTCCAGTTCGATCGCAACGATCCGGTTAAGGTTGATCCCGAAAACAACGTCGAACCGGGTACCGGTATCGAGTTCGAAAGTCACGTCTTCGTCCAGATATTCACCCTGAAACTCCTTGGCTACAACCCCGGGAACCCACGATGGCCCTCCCTCGAACTTCAGGTAGAACTTGCCGTCAGCCGCCAAAGCTGATTGTACAGTCAGTGTCGCCAATACAGTACCCAAACACAGAACAACACATACACGTCTCCATCGGATATTCATGTTGTATCCACCTTTCCATCAGTGTGAATGTTGAGGCCTATTTTTACCGATCCAGATACTGCTAACCTGATTACGGTAACAAAATGACGGCGCGTCCCCGTCAAAGATTCGTTTTCGATAAGTACTCCCTTGCCTGGTGCGGCATGAGAGAGGAAGACACCCCGAACGTGGGCAAATAGCGGCAGGATAATTCAGAATAACCCGTAATTTCAGCCATAAATCCTTCCGGCCAGATGCTTTTTTAACTGCCGGCGCATAGGGAAAATGAACGCCCGTTTTTAGAATTATGCTTCCTATCGAAACCCGCCTTTGGTTTCCGACAAGAGGTCTTATGCCATTTTCGTTGAATGTCTGTATCGGATTTTACCACCGATTGTGTTCAAATTTGGAAAACAATTTCCCTATTGAAATCCAGCCGGCCATATTGCTTGATTCCTTCCAGACTATGTCATCTCGCCAGGGTCGCGGGGGGACCCTGAAAACCATCTGGGGGGTGTGTGAAGGCTATATATTCTGTATCTTCAAAAAAGGTTCTGTACTATTATAAGTTAGCATTGAATAACCGGTTCAAGCCATAAAATAAATAGGATTTTGGGGGCTAAAATAGCTGCTTAATCCTTTAAGGCCTCTCGAAATTCCCAGACCGTTTAACGAATGTTAAAAACCAATACCAATTTAAAGTAGAAAGCCTTTTTAAGTGAAATCCCGGGATTACCTTGGCAATCTTTTCCTGCTGGACAAATCATTTTGGATGAAACGGCGTTTTTCGGGACCTGGAAATCTCTGCAACTTTAAATTAAAGATCAAGGCAAAGGCAGTTATGGGGTACTTATCGGCGACTTCCCTGGGTTGTGCCGGCACACATCAGGCGCCCAAATATCGTAAACTCCTCAGGATCACTGAGCAGACAATTGGAAATGCATAATCCATAATTTTATCCGTAACATTCGGTCCGGTAAATAGATCTTATATAGGGAGGAATGCTGCTCTTTTTCGCGGTTCAGCCATCCACCCCGCGAAATGAAGCAGGCAGTGTGTTACGATCACAGTCCCCGGACCTGGACAGCGGCTCGATAGTCCGGCGGCGCCCTCGCCCGCGTGCAGCGGCACAGAATCCACGGGATTCCCGGCCGCGCTGCCGGCATTCACCGCGCGGGCCTTTTTCGGATAATCTTTGAAGCCGTGCTGTACGGAGGTAAAATTTTTAATATCGTGAGTGGATCGGATGTGAATACACGCAAAGCGGAAGCACCCGTCGACCGGGAATTTCTAGACCGCTGGTCCCCCCGTTCGTTCAGGAACGAGCCCCTGAGCAGGCGGCAGATCGAAAGCCTGTTTGAAGCTTCACGGTGGGCCCCGTCCTGCTTCAACGAACAGCCGTGGATCTACGTATACGCTGTTACGGAAGAAGACCGAAAAAAATTTCTATCGCTTCTGGTTGAGAAAAACCGAACCTGGGCGAAAAACGCCCCGCTTCTCCTTTTTATCGCAACCAGGCTCCATTTCAAGTTGAACGGCAAACGGAACCGGTCGGCCGAATTCGACGCCGGCAGCGCCTGGGTGTCTTTGGCCCTGTGCGCACGCAAGCTCGGGCTGTATGCCCATGCGATGGCAGGCTTTGATCGCGAACGCTGTTACAGCATTCTAGGCGTTCCAAAAGAAAGGTACAAAGTCATGGCCGCCATCGCCGTCGGTAAAAAGGATTCGTCTGAGAAGCTTCCCGAAGAACTTAGAAAAGACGAATTCCCCAACAACAGAAAACCGCTCGAACATATGTACTGCGAGGGGTTTTTCAGCGAAGAACGGCGGGATGACTAATTCACTGGCGAATAAAACCGCGCTCATCACGGGAGGCGGACACAGAATCGGACGGGCCATCGCACTGTCCCTGGCCGAGGAAAAAGTCAACTGCGTCATTCAAAGCCTGGCGGGGAGCGGCAGGGACGCTTCAGAAGTCCTGAAAGAGATCAGGGCGAAAGGGGTCGAGGCGCATGGAATCCGGGCTGATTTTTCAAAGCCGGGAGGCGCGGGAAAAATATTTCCGGCCCTCAGGAAACAAGGGATCCGAATCGATTATCTCGTCAACAATGCTTCGACATTCGAAAAATCCCGGATTTCCGACATCGACCGGCTTGAAGCCGCCCTGGCCGTCAACACATTCAGCCCCCTCGCACTCGCCCGCGATTTCGCCGGGCAATGCAGATCGGGAGCCGTTGTCAACATCCTGGACACGCGCATTTCAGGTTACGACATCGAATACGCCGGCTACTCCCTGAGCAAGATCATGCTGTTTCACCTGACGCGCATGATGGCTCTTGAATGGTCCCCGGGGATACGTGTCAATGCCGTTGCTCCCGGCATTATTCTGCCGCCCCGCGGAAAAGGGCCGGCATACCTGAATAAAATTCGTCGCCGTACGCTGCTCGACAAGCACGGCGACATCAAAAATATCACCGACAGCGTGCTTTTCCTTCTGAAGAACGACTTTATCACCGGAGAAACCCTGTTTGTCGACGGGGGCGAACATCTGAAACGACATGACGAAAGCATACGATAAGATCCATATACGTGATTTGAAGTTAATCTGCATTATCGGCATAAAGCCGGTGGAGCGGAAAAAGAAGCAGACGGTTCTTGTCAACGTTGCCCTTCGCTGCGACCTTCGGCACGCGGGAACGACCGACGACATCGACGACACAATCGACTACAAGTCCGTCAAGAATGAAATTATGGAGTTTGCGGAAAACTCCTCGTTCTTTTTAATTGAAGCACTTGCCCATAAAATCGCCGAACTGTGCCTCGCCCGGCCCGGAGTGACGGAGGCGACCGTAACCGTCGACAAGCCCGGAGCGCTGCGGTACGCGCGTTCGGCGGCAGTTGAAATATGCCGCAAAAAAAGGCCGAGCCGACAAGAAATCCCGTAACCGCGTATATCGGGGTCGGGAGCAACATCTCACCGGAGAAGAACATAATCGAAGCGCTTCGGCTTCTCTCGGAAAGGACCTCCGTCCTCAATACGTCCACCTTCTACCGCACCGCTCCCCTCAAACACCGCGATCAGCCCGAATACCGGAACGGAGTCTGGCAAATCGCAACTTCCTATTCCCCGGAAATTTTGAAATACGAAATTCTCAGGGAAATCGAGCGTATCCTGAAACGCGAACGCGGAAAGGACAGGTACGCTTCCCGTACCATCGATCTCGATCTGCTTTTATACGAAGACAAGACTTTTCGCCGGAAAGGGCTCACCATTCCCGATCCCGATATTTATCTGCGCCCGTTCATTGCCGCGGGGATCTTCGATCTCAACCCATGGCTGCGCCTGCCGGGATTGAACATCCGCATCGAGGATGTGCTCGAACGCCTGGAAGATGCGGCGCTTCGGCCGGACAAAAGACTCACGAACAGGCTGAGAAAAGAGATGGCCGGGTTGAATGCCGCCGTAAGAAGTCAGCCGGATCTCTGGAGACTGGAATACGAAACTTTACGCGGCATCAACCTTTCCTATTCCGACAGGGAGCCGACGCCGGTTTCGATATTTCTTTCCTTGATAACATCCAAAATAATTCGGCCTCCTGAAAGCATCCTGGATATCGGATGCGGCAAGGGCCGGATAGGCCTGCACCTGGCGCGGGCAGGTTTTCACGTGACCGGTCTGGATGTTATTCCCGCAGCCGTGAAGGAGTTTCGCCGGATGGCAAAAGACAGGGGACTCGAGAGAAAGGTTAATGCGCTGGTCGGAGATCTGCACGACCGCTGGGAAATGCCGGATCATGCGTTCGATTGCGCTTTTGCGATAACGGTCATCGACAACTTCATCACCGACCGGTCCCGCGGGCATTTTATGAAAGAGCTTCTGAGGGTTCTTTCGGAGGACGGACTGTTTGTCCTGGAGTGCTACGACGCAGACGACGAATATTATGGAAAGATCCTGGGCAGTTCAGGCGGAAAAAGCGGAATCGTAAACGATCCCAACAACAAAATGCGCTTTAAAATTTATTCTGAAAGCGAACTGCGGGCTCTATTCGAGCCACACTTCAGGCTTGTGCACCGGGAAGACGCGAACTGGCAAAGCGTCAAATACAACCGGCGCTACAGGCGACACTCCACAATCCGGGTATTTCAAAAAAGAGCCGGCTCTTTGGAACTTTAAAAGAGTATTCACGTGAATTTCATATGCCGACCCGTTTAGAATCAACCTTTGGCCTGAAGGAACGTCATGGAACCGTTAAAATCCAAACTCGGTTTCAACGCCGTCCGGTGTATGACCGCAGGCAGCATGATCGGCGGAGGAATTTTCCCCACCCTCTGCTTGGTTATGGTCATTGCCGGGTCGTGGGCTTGGCTCCGCTTCATCCTGGCCGTCTTCGGCCGCCCCGTCCTGCTTCGGCACATGCAGACTGAGAATTAAGGCAACGGATTCACGGATATAAATCAGGCGGTCCCAAATACTTGCTTTGATCGATTATGGCTGATTTCACTATAACCTGAACGGAGTGACCGGTTGAGACCGTAACACACGAAAGTTACTTCCGCATGATTTTCAGCATGCACCGATAGGAGGCTGCCGATGCCGAAACGACTTATAGTGGTGGGTGGAGGAGCCGGGGGGCCCAGCGCGGCCGCTAAGGCTAAGCGCGTCGATCCCGGCCTGGAAGTTACGATCCTGGAAAAGGGCGGGCACGTTTCTTTTGCGGCGTGACCCACGCCTTATTACATCGGCGATGTGATAACCGACAGCGAAAGATTAATTGCCCGAACACCGGAGGATTTTTCCAGGACGGGTATCAAGGTAAGGCTCCATACGCCCGTAAGCGCAATCAATCCGGAGCGGAAGACAGTTGCGCTGTCGAGCGGGGAAACCCTTGCATTCGACTGCCTGGTCGTTGCAACAGGCGCGAGTCCCCGCCTCCCGGGCGTCTCGGGAGAAGACAGCGAAAATGTCTTCCGTCTGCGGAGTGTTGCGGATGCGGTGCGCATCAAGGATTACATTAAGGGGCGTAAGGCAAAAAGAGCGGCCGTTGTGGGCGCAGGATTCGTATCCCTTGAAATATGCGAAGCTTTCAGGCGGCTCGGTTTGCAGACCACTCTGATCAATCGGGATGATTTTCCGATGCGAAAAATTGGAAAGGAGTTTGGGGAGCTGATTGCCCGGGAGTTGAAAAACAACGGCGTAATTCTCATGCAGAACGCCGCTCTGCAGGGGATGGAACGGACCGATAGCGGGGGAATCAATGTAAGCACGAATAAGGGATCTATTGAAACCGATTTGGTTCTAATGGGCATCGGCGTAGCACCGGAGGTTTCCCTCGCGAAAGAGGCCGGCATCGCATTGGGACCGACAGGCGCCATCGCGGTTAATGAACGCATGCAGACGAATGTGGATTTTATATATGCCGCGGGAGACTGCAGCGAATGCCGTCATCGGGTCAGCCGTCGGCCGGTTCATTTCCCTTTAGGGGACATTGCCAACAAGCAGGGGCGCGTAGCCGGATCCAATATCGGCGGCCGGGAGGCGGTTTTCCCGGGCATTGTAGGATCCTATTGCTTAAAGGTCTTCGGCCTGGAGGTTGCCGGTACGGGGATGACGATGGACGACGTCCGAAGCGCCGGCATGAAGGCGCAATGTGTTGCGATCGAAGGAGAGTCGAGAGCGCACAGCTATCCCGGAGGCGGCAGCCTGAAGATTTCCTTGGTTGGGGACAGCGAAAACGGCAGGCTGCTTGGCGCTCAGGCGATTGGGGGCGAGGGTGCGGTGTCGAGAATCAACGCACTGGCGGCGGGATTAACGACAGGCATAACCGTTGAGGAATTGGCCTATCTGGATTTTGCGTACGCGCCGCCCTTTTCCGGAGCGTGGGATCCGATCCATATAGCCGCCCGGCAGCTGCTTAAGCGGATTTCTCCGGGCCGAAAACGGGACTGAGTCATCGGGGCGTTGAGTGAACTGCGTCAAGCACATACGGCGGCAAACCGATCGGGGTTGCAGTCGAAATCGGGAAGCCGAAATCCGCAGGGATATCGGCTTCCGATACGGGCCCCGAAACTGTGCTGGTGCAGTTCCAGCTGCTTCGAGCGGCTCACAGGATAAAGCCCCGGCTCTGCCGGGTGATAAGTTACTCCCTTTGGCGAATCCTGAGGTTGTTGGTTACGCTGAAGACGTTCGGCACGCTTTTGGCCGCCATCTCGGCTACGCTCTTGTCGTATTTGTCATCGACAACGCCCTCAAGCGTCACATTCCCGTTTTTTACGATGATGTGAATCGGAGGGACGGCCTGGGTTGCATACCTGTCGAATCCCGACTGGCTGTAGATGGCCTCGTACAATCTTCGCCTTATCGTGTTGTCGTAGGGCGTTACGGGCAGTATTTCGATATTGTTCACGATCTTTTCAACACCTTCGACTTCCTTGACGGCCGTTTCCGCGTGGTCCTTTAGCGGAGCCCAGACTACCTGTCCCGACAAAACCACGGTGTGATCGTCTTCGAGCCGGAATTCCAGGTTGTCGAACAGAGTGTAGTACGGGAGCATGGCGAGTTCATGCCGGATATTTCTTTCCATCCGCTGCCTGTCCATTTGTCGATCCGTTTTGGTCTGGCCCGCAGCATATCGCGGCATGCACAAACCCAGGAGCATTCCCGGCACCAGAATCAGTCCGAGAAACCTGCGGGAGATTCTTGATGAATACATGGAAAACCTTCCTTTCATTGAGTGAGGATTCATTTATCCGCCGTCCAATTAATATTTTTGCATCATCGCTCTGAAGTTGAGCCCTATGGATGCAGCCATTTCTTCAATAATTTCAGAAATCCTGTGTGCCGGGAACCGGTCATTTCCAGATGTTTGAGCGTGGCAATCTTGGCGACGTCACCCATGAACAGCCAGGCGATGCAGTAGGCCCAGATAACCCCGACGGCTCGCCAGTGAATGGGGGTTATAAGTCCCATCGGATATACAACGAACAGGGTGGCCAGAATTTTGGTTGCAATGGCCAGCCACAGGAGGATCGGAGCGGGATAGGGTTTTTTCCAGAATCTTTCGGGGGTTCGGGTAACGAAAAGAGTCAGGTGCCCGGCTACAGCCATTTTAAGAAAGATGAAAGTCTGGATCTGTCGGATATCCAGTCCCAGCCAGTTTCTGGCCACGATCAGCATCAGGAAGCTTCCCAGAACTCCTGTTAAACCCAGAACGGTGGAGACGGTCAAAATCCGATGCATTTTCCATTTTACGGGCGCGGGATCGATGCGCGTATTGTCAAAGGCGATCGCCATGATGGGGATATCGTTGAAAAAGGCCAGCAGGATTATCATCATGGCCGTGATCGGGTAGAAATTGAAGAAAATGATGGCCAGCACCACGAAAAACATGATGCGGAGGGTCTCCACGATGCGATAGATCGCATAGCTGTTCATCCGCTCGAAGATTTTTCGCGCTTCCTCG
>CAZPHK010000201.1:0-8336 GCA_964586015.1 uncultured Acidobacteriota bacterium
AGGAACGAAATTCTCAAATCGCGCTAATTTGGACAGCACTGACACAAGGTTCGCCGCTACTGCTGACTGCTTTTTTTCATGCGCTGACGGAGCACCTCATACAATGCGATCCCGGCGGCCACACTGACGTTGTATGACCCCACATTTCCTCGTATCGGCAGGGATAAAAGAAAATCACACTTTTCCTTAACAAGCCTGTGAAGTCCCCGGCCCTCGTTTCCCAGGACAAGCGCAAGTGGAACGGTCAGGTCGGCTTCCCAGACGGGTTGAGCTGAAGATGCTTCAAAGCCGGCGATCCAGTATCCCCTTTTCTTAAGAAGCTCGATCAGGTTCGCAATATTGGAAACCCGGGAGAGTTTAACGTGCGCCGCCGCGCCCGCGCTGGCTTTGACAACCGCCGGGCTGAGGCTTGAGCTGCGATGCCGGGGGAAAAAAATGCCGTCCGCATCCGCCGCCGCTGCGGACCTGAGGATGGCGCCGACATTCTGAGGATCTTCAATACCGTCCAGAATAATCAGCAGCCCCGGAGATTTTGCCTGTTTCAGCACTTCTTCGCTGTCAAAAGTAGGGATTTCAGCCGCGTAACAGAGAACTCCCTGATGGCGCGCGTCCGCCGTCTTGCGGTCCAGCCAGGATCGGTCTTCAAAAGAAATCCGGACATGACCGGTGCGGGCCAGTTCCACGATCTCCCGGATCCTGGGATTTTTATTTCCCCTTTCGACACAGATCCTTTCGATTTTATCGGGATCCGATTTCAGAGCTTCGGTAACCGTGTGAATGCCTTGCAATATCGCCATATCGAATTAAAATGATGCCCGGTTATTAATTCACCAATTAATTTCTGCAATCTTATATCAAAGAAATTGGTGAATTAATAACCAGGTACCATTTTTTACTCCAGGGAATCAAAGATAGCGTGGAGGCGTTCCCGGCAGGACATTACTTTCCGGGGCAGCGGCAGTCTGCTGCCTTCCTCGTACAGGGGAATCAGTTTTTCCAGATCCGGGCCGGACCCACGGCCGGTCAACGCGGCCCGAATGGAGTGAAACAGGGTGCGGCCCTTCTGTCCCGTCGTTCTCTTGACCTCGGAAACCATCCCGCGGTAGGACTCCGGCGTCAAATCCGGACCGGCGTCCACCAGACGGATAAATTCAGCGGCAACCGCCTTTCCCTCCTGAGTGTCGAGAAATCCCGCAGCCTCATCGTCCAACTGCGGCGCATCCGGATCCAAACCATAAATGACAGCGGCTTCCGCAGGCAGCTGATCCAGGTGGTCGACGCGCATTTTGATGAGCTCAATGACCCGCTGCAGCCAGTCCAGTATTCGGGCATCCGGATCGGTGGGAATAAGGCCGGCATCGATGAAGAAAGATTTGGAGAGATTCGTGAGAACGTCATCGGCGGTCTGGTTGATGTAGCTGCGATTCATCCAGTCCAGCTTTTTGCTGTCGAAAGTAGCCGGATTTTTTTGAATCCGGGTAAGATTGAACTCCGCCGCAATTTCATCCAAAGACATCATCTCTTTTCCGTCTTCCGACGGGGACCACCCCAAAAGAGCCAGGTAGTTGCCCAGAGCTTCCGGCAGATATCCCTGAACATGAAATTCCCGCACCGACGTCGCCCCGTGGCGCTTGCTCAACTTCTGCCCGTCCGGGCCGAGTATCGTAGACAAATGGGCGAACTGCGGGACCCGTGCGCCCAGTGCTTCATAAATAAGGATCTGGCGGTGCGTGTTCGACAGATGCCCCTCTCCGCGGATGACGTGAGAAATTTTCATCAACAGATCGTCGACAACGCAGCAGAAGTTGTAGGTGGGACTGCCGTCGCTGCGCAGAAGGATCGGATCGCTGATCTGTGCGGTCTCGATGTCTATCCTGCCGAACACGATATCGGTAAATCCCACACTACCCGGACGAACCCTCAAACGCAGGGTGGACGGGGCTCCGGATTCACGGCGGGCTTCCAATTCCTCCGGCGTAAGATGCCGGCATTTACCGGAGTAGCGCGGCGTCTCGTTCCGCTGCTTCTGTTGTTGTCGCACTTCCTCCAGTTCCTTTTCAGTGCAGAAACATGGAAAGGCCTTGTCTTCCCCCAATAATTTCCGGGCATACTTCCGGTAAATCTCATACCGGTCGCTTTGCCGGTAGGGGCCGTAATCTCCCCCCAGCCCGATCCCTTCATTCCACTCCAGGCCCAGCCAGCGCAGATCTTCAAGAAGCTGCTTCTCATACCGAAGCTCGCTCCGCTCCGCGTCCGTATCTTCAATCCGCAGCAGGAAAGTCCCGTGGTGATGCCGCGCGAAGAGCCGGTTGAACAGCGCCGTCCGCACATTCCCCACATGGAGAAATCCCGTCGGGCTCGGTGCGAAACGCACCCTCACCGGAACATCCGTCTTCATCGTTTCGTTCATTTCAAAATTCTTTATTCAACCGTCATAAAACCTGTAGGGGCGAACCTCGTGTTCGCCCTCGAACATAAGCAAAGGCCCCGGAACAGGGGGAATTCGTTACAAACTCCTAAAATATGACTGAATTCCAGGGCGAACCTTCCGCCTTCGCCTTAAAGGCTTCGGCGGACAAGTTGGTGTTCGCCCCTACAATCACCACCGCCTTCTTAATCTTCAATCTTTAATCAGCAGCGCGATCGCCTGGGCCGAGATGCCTTCCCCGCGTCCTTCCGCGTTCAATCCCTCCGTGGTCGTCGCCTTGATATTCACATCTTCCGCGCTAATCTCAAGGGCTTCGGCTATATTTTGCCGCATTGCCGGAATATAGGAAGCCATTTTGGGACGCTCCGCAAGAAGGGTTGCGTCCACGTTGGAAATCCTCCAGCCTCCCGCATCTATCCCGGCGCGAACTTCTCTAAGAAATTCGATACTGGAACGCCCGCTGTTTGCCGGGTCCGTATCCGGGAAGTGCCGTCCGATATCCCCGAGCGCCGCCGCTCCCAGCAGGGCGTCGCACACGGCGTGGGACAGCACGTCCGCGTCAGAGTGTCCTTCCAGTCCCTTTTCGAACGGGATAGAGACCCCTCCGAGTATTAACTTCCGTCCTTTGACCAGACGATGGTAATCGATTCCCTGGCCGATCCTGTACCCGGATTCATTCATTGACCTTTCATCCCCTTTTTGCGCTTTTTCAGCAACAACTCTGCAAGTTCCAGATCCACCGGACGGGTAATCTTGATATTGTCCGGATGGCCTGCAACAACATAGACCGGATATCCGGCCCACCGGACGACGGAGGACTCATCCGTTCCCGTAAAACCTTCCTCCTCAGCCCGCTGCAGGGCGATTTTCAGGATTTCGGCATGAAAGGCCTGAGGCGTCTGGATGGCGTACAGTTCCCTGCGCGGCGGGGTTGCCAGAACCCGGCCCTTCCGGGACACGCGCTGTATCGTCTCGGTTGCAGGCAGGCCCGGAATTGCGGCGCCCTTTTCTTCGGCCGCCTCCAGCACGCTCTCGATCGTCTCCCGGCCGCAGAAGGGCCGCACCGCATCATGGACCATTATGAGACCGACATCGGGGCGCACCTGTTTGACGCCGCAGTGTACCGATTCCTGGCGGCTGTTTCCCCCCGCCACGCAATCGACCGGAATCCGCATCGGCTGCCGGTTCAGGATCTTCCGGGCCTCGGGCAGGTGCTCCGCGGGAAGCGCAACAACGACCTGCGATACCCGTTCCACCGAGAGAATATTTTCAACCGTACGAAACAATATCGGCTTTCCGGCTATTTCGAGGAACTGTTTCGGAATCCCGGCATTCATACGGGTCCCCGCACCCCCCGCGGCGATAACCGCGGCCGCAGTCCGCTTTCTTCCGGAGGTCCGGGTTCGAGAAACGGTTTTTCTTTCAGGAATGTTTTTTGAATGCACGGCTGTCCTATGCGTGATTCAAACCCGCCCCAGCCCGTGAAGCGGCGAACCTCTGTGCGGCATGCGGATTAATCCGTATTTCTCACAGAGTCAGGAATACACAGAAGAATTTCGAATTATCGGCCTTTTACCCGTTCCCGTTCGTCATCTATGCCGTTCCGGTGGTTATTCGGCACCTTTTCGTAGGAACGGCGATCCTGCCTGCCGGACGAATAGCCGGACCCGTTCTCCGCCTCTTCCGGGAAACGTCCGAAAATCATCTTTCCCGCGGTCGTCTGCAGAACCGAGGTAACCTGGGTTGCGATTGTTTTGCCGATCATGCGCCGGGCGTTGTCGACGACAACCATGGTGCCGTCGTCGAGGTATGCAACCCCCTGGTTATATTCCTTGCCTTCCTTGAGGATAAAGACCTTCATGGTCTCCCCGGGAAGGACGACCGGCTTCAGAGCATTCGCCAGTTCATTGATGTTGAGAACATCCACGCCTCGAAGCTGGGAAACCTTATTGAGATTGAAGTCGTTCGTAACAATCTTGGCGCCCATTTCCTTGGCAAGCTCTATAAGCTTCAGGTCCACCTCCTTGACATCGGGATAGTCTTTCTCAAGAAGCTGCACCGTAACCCCGGGAACCGATTTTATTTTTTCCAGGACGTCCAGTCCTCGCCTGCCGCGGTTGCGCTTTGCCGAATCCGCGCTGTCGGCGATCTGCTGAAGCTCCCGCAAAACAAAGTGGGGAACAACCAGAGTCCCTTCAAGAAAACCGGTTGTACAGATATCGGCAATGCGTCCGTCGATGACAACGCTGGTATCCAGAACCTTGGCCGACTTCCGCTGCGGCGAATCGGTTAAAACCCCGTCCAGTATCGTCAGGTCGAGGTATTCCCCCTTGTTGGCGCCGGCGACCAATCCCACATAAGCCATCACGAGCAGGATCACGAGTTGAAGAAAGGTTTCGGTCTGAGGATGGACGAAATTCATCCGCCCGATCATTATGCTGATCAGGCTGGCGCCTATAATTCCCAGGACAGAACCGACAGCGGCCCCCAACAGCGTTCTTATCGAAAGCCGCCGGATCCGCATCTCAGCCAGGATTACGATAATCGCCAGAATCCCGCTACATATTAAGGTAAGCCGAGTATCTGTACCAAAAGGGCGGATGAAGTATCCGCCAACCAGGACTGCTGCAAATAGAAGTGCACGTATTATCCAGAGATCCATTTACGGACTCCTTAAATATGATCCACCTGATATCAATGGAATAGATTATTAAATGCCAGACGAATATTAAGAAAGCCGGCCATACTTCTTTGGGACTGCCGTACACGTTAATAGAATTCTTTATGATCAAGGTCGAATTTCCCATCACCATCATCCAGCGGCGTTTTAACAGCCATGAAAAATCCGGTAAGAGATAAATCATTAGCTTTATATGAATTTAACACACCCGCGGCGTTTTTAATAAATCTTTCTCCCGGATGCGGCACTATTATTCGAACAGGCCCGGAATAAAAACGGGAAATATCGCAGCCTTTCAGGGAAAAAGAACCTCGGAAATCTGGTCGACCGACTTAACTGGAATCGTTTCAATATTTTCGACGGAATCGACCAGGGGCAGATTGCCGGCGGGCAGGATGCACTTCCGGAATCCCATGGCCGCCGCCTCCCGCAACCGCAGGTGCGCCTGGCTGACAGGACGAATCTCGCCCGATAAGCTGAGTTCCCCAAGCAGAACCGTGTAGGGGGGCAGAGAATGATTCCGCATGCTGCTGAAAATAGCCGTGAAAATGCCCAGATCGGATCCCGGTTCGTCTATGTCAATCCCTCCCGCGGCGTTGACGTAGATATCACACCCGTTCATCTGCACTCCCAGGCGCTTTTCCAGGATGGCGACCAGGACCGATATCCGGTTATAGTCGATACCGGTCGCCACGCGCCGGGCGGTTCCGTATTGCGTAGAAACAACAAGGGCCTGAACTTCAACCAGCAGCGGGCGCGTTCCTTCTACGGCGCATACGACAGCGGTCCCCGGAGTGACGGTATCCCTGTCCAGCAAAAAAATGCTTGACGGATTCCGAACCGGAATCAATCCCCTGGAAGTCATTTCGAAGATGCCGATTTCGTTGGCCGCTCCGAAGCGGTTCTTCACGGCGCGAATAATGCGATGATTCTGATGGCGTTCTCCTTCGAAATAGAGAACGGCGTCCACAATGTGTTCGAGCGCTTTCGGGCCCGCAATACTCCCGTCCTTCGTTACGTGTCCGATCAAAAAAACCGGGATATTGCGGGACTTCGCCAGGTTGAGAAACTGGCCCGCGCAGTACCGGACCTGGCCGACGCTCCCGGGCGCCGAATCGAGAGTTTCCGAAAATGCGGTCTGCACGGAATCCACAACCACCACCGAGGGCTCCTGTTCCTCGATGGCCGAAACCATGGCCTCAAAACTGGACTCCGCCAGGATGAAAATATCTCCGGGGGATTCCACCTGCCCGGTTGTCGCCGTCTTGTCCAGCCTGTCGGCGCGGAGCCTGATCTGCTGTGCGGATTCCTCCCCGGAAATATAAAGCACGCGCGCCCCCCGATCCTGAAGGTTGTGCGCAATCTGCAGAAGAAAGGTCGATTTTCCGGCTCCGGGTTCCCCTCCCAGCAGGGTCAACGATCCGTGGACAATGCCGCCTCCGAGAACACGATCGAACTCGGAATTCCCGGTGGGCAGCCGCGGGGCGGCTTCCGTGGACACATCGGCCAGCCGCGCAACCTTGATTTCGCCCCGATTAATCAAAGACACCGCGCCGGAGCCCCCGCCGCGCCTTTCTTCCATGAAGGAATTCCAGCTGCCGCAATCGGGACATCGTCCCAGCCACTTCGCCGATGCATATCCGCAGTGCCGGCATTCAAATACGGATGAAGATTTCGTCATGCGTTTTCCTCTTTCGGAATCCATACCTTAAGAACCGGAGGATTCCGGTCCACCGAACCGGCAAGGACCGAGTCCACATTGGTATGTTTCAGAAGCTTTTCCGCTATTTCACCCGCGGTTTGCATGTCGCAGAGATCGACCTTATTCAACAGCGGGACCAGGCGCGCCCCGGATGGAAGGGCCTTGGCCCCTCCAGCGTCATGGGCCAGAACGCGGGCAACCGTTTCAGGTGTAATGATGCTTCCAACCGGCACATCCGCCAGGGATGCCGCGATTTCCGGCCGGTGGACGGTCGCATCATCCAGGGGCATGCCGAGACAGTTCATCCCCGCAACAGGCACCAGGATGGTTGTAATTTCCGGAACTACAGGCTCATGGGCCGCCGGCGCTTTGAAAGGGCGCGACTTGCTTCCGTCCGCCTCAATCAGAATGCAGTCAACGTCCGGCCTTTTTTTCAAATCCAGGATAACTTCAAGGGAAATATTGAAAACTCTCCCTTTACCGTCCGGAAGCCCTGCAACGAGGCATTGCCCGTGACGGTCGAGACGTTTTCCCAGAGAATCCATCTCCTCCGGAGTGATATACGCGGGCGACAGCCGGATCTGATCCTCGTTGATATGGGTTGAAGTCGTTGTAACGACACGAAGACCGGCAGCGGTCAACTCATCGGCCAGACGAAACATGGCGGTCGTTTTCCCGCCGCCGCCGACAAAGGAAACCACTGCTGCGGGCTCAACACGCAGCGCAGCGGCTAAAGTTATTCCGTCATCTTTCGAAATCCGCATATTCCCGGATTATAGCATCCGGGAATACAGACTGTTTCACAAGTTCACAGGCTGGCGAGTTTCCAGGTTCTGTTTTCAGGTTACATGTTCCAGGCTCCCGCGAACCCTCAATCGGTGATTTTGAGCAGAGCTTCCCATTTATCCGTCAGCATTATGTATATTCCTTACCTGCTCTCAACCTGGCAACCTGTTAACCTGAAAACTTGAGAACCGTATATAATCTCCCAAGGCACAAATTGTAAAACCGGCGAACCGGATGGTCATTCGGTTTCTTTTTATTGAGGTGAGACCATGAAGGTGATTGTCGATCTCTGCGTTGTCCCGATTGGAGTCGGCGTCAGTCTCGGATCCTATGTCGCAGCCTGCGAAAAGATACTCAAAAAATTCGGCCTGAAGATGCAGCTGCACGCCAACGGTACCAACATTGAAGGCGAATGGGACGAGGTGATGCAGGCGGTCCGGGAATGCCACGAAACGCTTCACGAAATGGGAGTTCCCCGAATCAGCAGCACGCTCCGGCTCGGCACGCGCGTCGACCGGGCCCAGACAATGGAAGACAAGATCCGCAGCGTCGAAGAAAAAATGCGGTCCGCAGTCAGCAGTCGGTAGTCGGCAGTACACTGCGGACTGCCAAACGGGAGAGCCCTTGGAGTGCGGCAGCAAGCTGCCGCCTTTGTTATAATCCAGCAGACCGAACCGAAGGCGGCAGCAAGCTGCCGCACTCCAAGGATTCCACCGTACAACTGAAAATAATCTAAAAAT
>CAZPHK010000202.1:0-8142 GCA_964586015.1 uncultured Acidobacteriota bacterium
TGGTATCATCGGCCATAAGCAATACACCGACGCTATTACCGGCATTTTGGATTTCGAAGACCGAATCCGTATCCGAAACCTTGACAATTTCATAGTTGCCGGCCGGCAGCCGAGTATTTTCAACAGTAAATGCAAACGGAATCTTTGCCTGTACTCCATAGTCAACGTCGTTGACCTGTGCGATGCCTACACCCATAGCCATGCTGGATACGAACATCATCACTGTTAAAAAAATTCTATTTTTAAACAGCTTAAACATACCAACCTCCTTTTCTCTGTACAACGCTGAGAGCGAAAGCCCTCAGCCGCTAATTTCCGATAATGTTGGTGTTGTTTTATTTGTCTTGCTTGCTACAACACCAACATCATTTTGTCTTTCTTGCAATAGCGGTGCCATATGGATTAAATCCGGCGCCTGAAGAGGAAAACCTGGAAGATTTGGCATTGGTTTCCAAAGCGGTGTGCCCGGCATGTGGAAATATAAAAGTCAGCGGCACGATGAAATGGTTATGGTTAAAACTTTTAAATTTAATATCTTACCGGGATTCTACCCTTAAGCCATCTCTGATTTTTGGTGTCGGGAATCGGCTTCTTGTACGGCGGGTACGGAAACATCCCGGAATTTCTTATGAGGAAAATGAAGCCGGATGCAGGGTATAGATAATATTTTGCTGAATATTCTCGGATTATATTAATGTCGTATTATGCAACATTGTGTTTATTTATGCGACATACGCTACACGTTTTATTAATCCCGTTAAAGGCTATGCCTGTCCGCGGAGAGATGGAGTCCAAATACCTGAAGGGCTTTTCAGGCTGCCATGGATGTCCCTATCAGTGCATGGGATTCTACGACATGCCCGGCATCGGCAAAGGGGCTCAGATGTGCGTCGAGGGATGGTACGGATTTGTAGGCAACGGCAGTTCGGAAGGCTACTGGGAAGGGAATATCCTGTCCCAGAAGCTTGGAATCAATAGTTATGAATTGTTCGGCATGATGCAGTTTATCCTGGCTGCCGTTAGTAATGGGGCCGCTACGAAAAAGGATCTGGGCCTTGCGTCTATTCCTCATATTGATCAGGCAAAAGAAAAACGACAATATTAACAATGTATGGTTCGAACGTGTGGTCGGAGAAACGGGACTTGCGGCTCCCCTGGATAAAAAGGAATGGGACGAACTCGTCACCCGGTACTATCAATTAAGAGGCTGGGATCCCGGGAACGGCCGCCCGATGAAGGCTAAGCTGGAAGACCTGGGTATGAAAAACGTGGCCGACGGAATGGGATAGCATCCAATCCTTACCAGTTTCCTTCGCCCTTTAAAATTTGAGCGAGCTTTTCTTTCCAGGCCTGCAGATTGGAAGCGGGTATCTGGCCGCCTTTAGGCGCGGTGACGTAAAAATTGTTTTCGCATCGATCGCTCCAGACTGCGACCTTTGCCGAGTGTATATCGAGGCCTGAGCGTGACAGGCATCTTGCTTCTATAAATAGAAGCCCCTTCAGATCCTGAGCGACAATATTCACTACGGTATGCTCTTCCGAAAGATCGTTTCGCAAATCAATCTTATCCAGCGCAATACTGTCGGGCGGAACCTTTCCGGCATCGGACAGGAACCGGTCGATTGTCTTGGCATTGGTGAGGACTTCCTTGAGCGATTGTTCAATTCTTCGCGCCTTGCTTTCGGATATCTGCTGCCCGTTGAATTGAATCCAGAGCGTATCCAGTACCACGGGACTTTTTCTGTCCATCGTCAATGCCTGGGCCTTATGGATATTGACGCCGCAGCCATAAAGGACTCCCGTTATTTTGGCCAGTATTCCGGGTTTGGGATCGTCGAAGGTGCATAGTGTAAGTTCGGAATGATCTTCCCGAGGGCGATTGTAGATGTCAATCACGACTCCTTCCGTTTCGAGCCTTTCAAGAAGTTTGATATGGAGCAAGATCTCTCCAAGCGGTGTATTCAAAACATATCCGGCGGGCATTGCGTCGCAGTGTCTCAAGACGGCCGCATCGTCTTTTGATGAATGGATGGCTACGAGTTTTTTCCGAATCAGCCTTATTTTGTTTTCCATCGCCGCTGTGTTGTCGTTCTCGACGTCGGATCTGGAATAGAAATCCTTCATTTTGTTGTAAAGATCCTGCAGATCCCGGTCGTCCATCGATGTCCAGTTCGACTGCGAAACCGCGCTGATGTCCGCATAGGTGAAAGCGTAAAGATGGCGCAGGGCTTCGATATCAGGCACCCGGTCGGCTATTAATTTGAGGACGTTGGTCGATTTCAGATCATGAAGTCTGACGGTTCTTACGAGCAGGAGGTGATGGCGGATCAGAATGTCGAGGATTTCTTTTTTTTCGGCAGTGAGATGTAAACCGTCAGCGACATCTTTTGCGATATCGGCGCCTGTTTCGCAGTGATCTTTGCCGGGAACCAGCTTGCCGGCGTCGTGCAGCAGGGCAGCCAGGCATAGCATGTCGAAATGGGAACACTGCGCCAGCAGATCGGCGAACCTTCCGCCCCCGGTCTCCCGGTCGAAACGCAGGCTTTCTAGTTGATCGATCATCCGGAACGAGTGTTCTCCGACCGTATAGTTATGTGAGGATTCCGGCGGCACGTAACGAAGTATGCGCGAAAATTCCGGAATGAATCGGTCGATAACGCCCAATTGCGCCAGAGCCCGCAGAGTGTGGGCGATGTTCCGGCTTTCGCTGAATATCTTTTTAAACGTAGATACCTCTTCGTCGTCGGGTTTTCCGATTTTCAGGATCTGTCCGCGCGATTCTTCGAGTTCTTTCTGCGTTTGCAGGCTGACGGGGATAGAATAGCGCTGAGCAATGTGAAACAATGGAGCAACGGAATTCGGTACGGCATTTGCTCTCCCGATGTGAAGGGAGCCGTTTTCCAGACGGATTCCATTGATTTCGTATGGACCCTGCATCAAAGTTCGAATGGCCGAGTTTCTGTATCTTTCCAGCGCTTCTGCATGGGATATATGCTTCGAAAGCCATTCCTGAGCCGGGCAGCCGCCCAGGTCGCGGGCGATTTGATCCTGGAAGTTGTTTATCAGTACGTCGGACGGTCTGCGCGTTTTCAGATGCAGCCAGGTCCGTGCTTTAAAGAACCAGTCCGCGGCCTCCCGGATCTCATGCAGCTGCCGTTCGGAAATCCCGGCGCGATTCAGCAGCGCCGATTCCAGATCTTCATCTCCGGTCCCGAGGAACAGCTTGAAGATCCACCGAGCGCGGTGAAGATCCCTCAGCGAGCCGGGGCCTTCCTTTAGATTGGGTTCGACCGAGTACATGGAAAGATCCCCGGACCGGTTTCGTTCATCACCGGTCGGAGTTTCAAGCATAATATCCAGGGGCGACAGCAATTCCCGGATGCGCCGCTGCAGTTTGTCCGCAAGAGCATGGTTTCCGCAAATGTAACGAAGGTCCAGGAGAGCTGTTTTCGTCGATACGTTCCAGGAGGAGGCCTCGGTTATGGGGCGGAACGCGTATCCCACATGAACATCCCGCAACGACAGGAAAACGTCCATAACCAGTTTGAATGCAAAATGAACCGCCGCTTCTATCCACGGGTCTTCTTCGTCCGGCGGGAGGAAAGCTATGTCGATATCGGAATAGGGATTCAGCTCCTTCCTTCCATATCCTCCGGTGGCGACGATCGTGATCGTGGAGTTTATGGTCTGGGGAGCTTCACGGTCCGCGAACCAGCATGAATTTTTGTAAATGTCTTTCAGAATTCCGTCTACCAGGGATACGTGAGCCTGCAGGAAATCATGGGAAGGAGCGGCCCATTGGATTTTATGGAACAGTTGTTCCCGTCCCTTGCGGAACTTCTGCTGGAGATTTTTTATCTCTTTCTGAAGGGAAGCGGTGGACAAGCGGCGAGACAGGTGTTCGCTGCTGAAATAAGCGTTGTGTCCGGAAAGCCCCGGGATTTTAGTAGGCACCTGCCCCTCCTGTCGCCGCCTTAATAAACCGGAGGAAAATATGGGCAAATTTGATTTCAGGTTTCAATATATGCTGAGAAACGTGATCCGGAGTCCTGTGTCTGGAAGACTCTGAAAATCAAATTTCACGAACAGCAGGACGTCTTTTCGATCCTGTCAATAGTCTAGTGAATACGGTCGGGCCGTTCAAGGATGTTGTTTGATGTCGGGCGGTCGGAATGAATATAATTCATATTGGAAAGATGCGTCCGTGAGGGCTTCTGACATTTTCTGCCTGCCTGTAGTAGAATTTTCTTCGGAAATTTAAAAATATTTGTATAAATACGGTTAAACTTAATAAAAAATTCTTTAGCCCACGATCATGTACCATTCAGCGGAACAGGAAATAAGAATCCACACGGAACTGGAGATTATGCGTTCCGGAAACGCCGCCGACGTGAGCCTGTGCCAATACGGGAACGTTTCTTGCGTCAGGTGCTGTCTTCCCCACATAGGGGGAGATTCGCACATGGAAGATTCCGATGAGAGAAGGGCCGCTCTGTTCGAAAGAAATAAGATCCCGAATCATCTTGAATATTCAGGCAGATATCTCGGACCGGGCAGCATTGTCATGAAGTTCCGCAATTTCAATCCTCTGAAGGGTCCCAGAATTGAGGCGTCACAGTACGAAGACTCGTTGCCGGATGTCGGAAGAGAAGAAATGGAAAGGAGATTCTCTGAAAGGAGGGAACTGTTTCTTGCCATATACGACCGGGAACGGCCGAGGCAAACCTTGTCCCGATACATGGAAGAGGCACAGAGGAAAGAAGGGTACAGGTACAGGCATGAATCAAGTTCCGGACCCGCTTCCTTGTTTCTTGGAGGATCTGTTTCTGAAAAGCGTCTTCAGAAAGGCGAACTGCCGGAATGCCAGCTCCTGGGATTCGTCGATGGGAGAGAGAGGGTCGGCTGCATGGCCCATCCCCTTGCGGAAACGTCTCGAGGCTACGACGGGCGCGACCGTGCGGGATTCTTCCATCATACCGGTTGCTGCGAAGCCGTCGGCTGCGAGGCGAGCAGGGAATTCCCGTTCCTGAGCGCGTCCGCCATGAAGGTCTTCGACGGAGCGGTCGCCGGAATGTCCTGGTATGAATACAGCCGCCATGCGATATCCGTCCTTGTCTATTATCTGAGAAGTTATGACTCCATAATACAGAGGCTTGATGATAAAAAGATGCTGGATGCAATGCCCCTGCGGCGGCTTGTCGGTTTCACCAATACTCTTTATGAGGCCTGGCCGTTGAGAAATCAGGACCGGATTGAGGGCCATTGCCCCGAGCATAATTCAAACTTCATGGATTCCCTCGACATCCTTTCGACGGATATCCCGCTGGCGGAAAGAATAACGTACATATCCCTGGATACATGGTTCCCGCGGGGTCGTTTCGCCGCACAATTGCGGCAAGCCCGGGATCGCATCGAAAGATGTATTGAAGCTTTCGCCGCCGGTGTGAAAAATGATTTGTCAGGACAGGATCATCTAAAATAAAGGATCCACCGATGAAGCCGACATACAGCGGCATGGTAGATTGGATGAAGGATTACTTCGCGGCATACAATGCATATGCCCAAAATCCCGATACTGTCGAAAGAATGAGGGATTACTTCGCCCCTGACGTACGTTTCATACCGTACATATCCGCCTTTGGAGGGCCCGCAAACGCGGTGACAAGCCGCGACGAATTTTTTCGAATGTTCACGGGCCATCCGACCGTTTACGAAAGGTTCCAAGTTGAGGATATTGCCGTCGATGAGAGGCGAATGGTTGTCGTCGCCCTTCTCAATGTGGCTCTCTTTGATGCGGCAACACATGAAGTGCTTGTGAGAAAGCACTATCTTCCCAGGTATCAGCTGGTGCTGGATGCAAAGGGCGCCCTTAAAATCAGCACCATTCATTTCTTCTGGGAATCCATGCCTCCCGAGGTCGACGAGGCCTACGCTATCGAGATACATGAATGAGCCGTCTTGTCTCTAATTTACGGCTCCGCAGTATGAAGTCCGGCCCGAGCTTTCATCAGAGATCTTGATGAAAATTTGGGCTGTGAGAAATGCAGGTTAATATCGGATTCTGTTCTGAAAGATCCCCGGAAAAGGGAGGATTCCAATGAATAGAACTAGGTGCTTCATGGCATTAACCGTGCTTGTTTGTTTGCCCGGATTTCTTCTGCCGGCCAAAGCCCAGGGAAGTCCTGAAGTTTATGCCGAACGGGCGATGGCGGAGGTGCGAAAGAATCTCGACTCCCAGGGAATGAACTCCGAAGAGTTCCGCTTCAAACTGGTCGGGAATCCGGTTGTCAAACCGGATTGCTCAGGGCTCCACCCTGAGGGATCAAGCCGCAGTCGACACCCGGAAGCGACCGCGGGGCTGCCGGATGCCTTTGTCCACATAAATGTCTATAGAGGATCTGTCTTCAAAGAACGCGCTACGGTCATATTTATGAACCAAAAGCCGCTGATTCGATTTTCCGGCCGGGAATCACCGGGCTCAGCCTTTTCCGAAGCCGCCATGGATGAGGAGGAATTGCAGCAGGTTGGCGAGAGGCTGGATCCCTTTTTTGCAACTGCTGTAGATGTCAGCCGTGGCAGTGAGCGTTTCCATTCGTTTCTTCCGCTGGATATCCGCTCGCTGTTGAAGCATCCGGATCCCAGGTTTCGGCTGTACATGCCTCCCGCGGCAGTGGAGCCGTCCTGGAGGGAGATGCTCCTGAAAGAGACAGGTTCCCGGAAAGCCGGGCCCTTCGACGGTGTGGATAATTGGAAGAAGAAGCTGTCGGACAAGGATCTGCGCAGTTTCGTCGCTATGACGCTGGATTTGGCCGTTCAACAGAATTGGACGGCGTTCGAAGGATTGCCGCAGGAACCCGAAGCGCGTCTTGAGCCTCAATTATTAGTATCGAATCCAAAAGAATACATAAAGCTTCTGCAAAAGACGGTCTCACAAAACAGGCGGCTTCTGGAAAAGGCGGGCGTTCTGGCTCCCAGCCATTTACGGCTGACCTCCGACTATCTCAAGCAGTTGATAGGCCGGAGCCTTATTGTAAAGGAAGTGTCCGGACCCGAACCGTGCCCCTGTTTTCTACTGCCGTACCTGGGGGATAATTATATCTCCAGCCCGGAAGCCGAGTTGGAGGCAATGGATAAAGTACCGGAGGATGCTGCATTGTACCTGTTCGGTATGGAGGGTCTGCGGCTGCACTTCAGCAATCTGGACGCATTCCCCCGGATAGCCTGTATCGCTATAGACTGAGTGTCGACCCGCTCAGTGATCCGGTTATGTGCGGTCAGGTCGAGTATGTGGTTGAATGCCCGATTTTCGAGGTTTGAAGCATGATGAAGTCGGGCTTTTTGGTCTTGACGGGCGGTTTGTTTTAATATAGATTTCTTAATCAGGAATGAATTCCAATTTAGGAACTATTTGTGAAAATACCCAAAAAGGACATCGAACAGCGGTTGGCGGGCTTTGAGGAAGTATGTAGAAATACGGGCGCAAAATTAACCCACCAGCGCATGGAAATTTTCCGGGAAGTAATACAAACCGACGAGCACCCCGATGTGGAAAAGGTTTTTAAGGGAGTGCGCAAGCGAGTGCCTACCGTATCGATGGATACAGTCTACCGAACGCTCTGGTGGCTCAAGGATTTGGGGCTGGTCACGATGCTCGGACCCCCACGGGAGCGGGCACGGTTCGATGCGAATCTCAGCCGCCATCATCATTTTGTGTGCACTCAGTGCGGATTGACCCGGGATTTTTACAGCGAAGAATTCGACAATCTGGAATTGCCGGATTCCGTACCGTCCATTGGGAAAGCCGAAAAAATCCAGGTAGAAGTAAAGGGACTCTGCGTTAAATGCGCCGCAACCGGGAAGCCGGACGCGAAAAATTATGAGAGGAGGTAGGTTTATGAAAGAAGACAACAAGTGTCCGGTAACGGGCAGAACCAACAAACCCATTGCCGGCGGCGGCATGTCGAACCGGGACTGGTGGCCGAACCAGTTGAACCTCAAGATTCTTCATCAGCACTCTGCCAAGAGCAACCCGATGGGCAAGGAGTTCAACTACGCTGAGGAGTTCAAGAAACTGGACCTGGAGGCCGTGAAGAAGGACCTCTACGCGCTGATGACCGACTCGCAGGACTGGTGGCCGGCGGA